>NZ_JJMI01000050.1:0-255795 GCF_000705335.1 Mangrovibacter sp. MFB070 | reverse complement strand
GCAACCGTACCGGTGACCGTGCCGCCGTTGCCGTCACTGAGGGTATAGGTGATGGTGTCGCTGCCGTTATAGTTCGCCGCCGGGGTATAGGTGACGGTGCCGTCGCCGTTAATCACCACCGTGCCGTGCCCGGCACTGGCGGTGCTGACAGCCAGGCTGTCGCCGTCCGGATCGGTAGCCGGTGCCAGTACATTGACGGTGACCGGGGTGTCTTCGGCGGTGGTCTGTGGTGCGACGGTTCCGGCAAGCGGCGCGTCGTTTACTGCGGTAATGGTCACCGCAACCATACTGGTGACCGTACCGCCATTGCCGTCACTGAGCGTATACGTAATGGTGTCGCTGCCGTTGTAGTTGGCAGCCGGGGTATAAGTGACAGTGCCGTCACCGTTGATCACCACCGTGCCGTGCCCGGCAGTGGCGGCGGTTACCGCCAGGGTGTCGCCGTCCGGATCGGTAGCCGGTGCCAGTACGTTCACGGTGACCGGGGTGTCTTCGGCGGTGGTTTGTGGTGTGACTGACCCCGCCTGCGGTGCATCGTTTACGGCGGTAACCGTGATGGCAACCGTACTGGTGACCGTGCCGCCATTACCGTCACTGAGCGTATACGTAATGGTGTCGCTGCCGTTGTAGTTGGCAGCCGGAGTATAGGTGACGGTGCCGTCGCCGTTGATCACCACCGAGCCATGAGCCGCACTGGCGGTACTGACAGCCAGACTGTCGCCGTCTGGATCGGTAGCCGGTGCCAGTACATTGACGGTGACCGGCGTGTCTTCGGCGGTGGTCTGTGGTGGGACGGTTCCGGCAAGCGGCGCATCGTTTACTGCCGTAACAGTCACCGCAACCGTGCTGGTCACCGTGCCGCCGTTGCCGTCGCTGAGGGTGTACGTAATCACGTCGCTGCCGTTGTAATTGGCAGCAGGCGTATAAGTGACAGTGCCATCGCCGTTGATCACCACCGTGCCGTGCCCGGCACTGGCGGCAGTCACCGCCAGAGTATCGCCGTCCGGATCGGTAGCCGGTGCCAGCACATTCACGGTAACCGGTGTATCTTCGGCGGTAGTTTGTGCCGGAACACTGCCTGCCAGCGGCGCGTCGTTTACTGCTGTCACCGTCATGGCAACCGTGCTGGCTATTGTGCCACCGTTGCCGTCGCTGAGCGTATACGTAATGGTGTCGCTGCCATTAAAGTTAGCCGCAGGGGTATAAGTGAGCGTGCCATCGGCATTGATTACCACTGTACCGTTTGCCGCACTGGCACTGGTGACCGTTAAGCTATCGCCTTCCGCATCGGTTGCCGTACTGAGTACATCCACCGTCACCGGGGTATCTTCGGCGGTAACCTGGCTGACACTGCCCGCAACAGGCGCGTCATTGACCGGCGTAATCACTACAGCCACTACACCCGTTGCCATTGCCCCCTGGCTGTTGCTGACCAGGTAAGTAATGGTATCTGTGCCGTTGTAGTTGGCATTTGGGGTATAGGTGAGTGTGCCATCAGCATTGATTGTGACGGAGCCATGCAAAGCCTGCGCACTTTCCACCACCAGGCTGCCCGGGTCAGTGTCTGTGTCGTTACTAAGCACATCCACCGTGACCGGGGTGTCTTCGGCGGTAATAGCACTGTCTGGTGCCGGAACCGGAGGTGTCGCGGTCTGGCTGTTCACATAAACAGTTACTAAACCGGTCGCAGTCGAGGTACCGCCATGCCCGTCGCTCAGCGTATAGGTAATGGTATCGGTGCCGGTAAAGTTAGTGCCCGGCGTATAAGTCAGCGTGCCATCGGGATTAATCACCACCACCCCGTGGTCTGCACTGGCTGCGGTCACGGTCAGTGTATCGCCATCGGCATCACTGTCGTTTTCCAGAACATTCACAACAACGGGCACATTCTCGACCGTGGTGGCTTCATCGTTACCGGCAAGAGGCGTGTCGTTAACTGCATTTACGGTGATAGCAACAGTGGCACTGACTGTGCCGCCTTTACCATCGCTGATAATGTAATTGATGGTGTCATTGCCGTTGTAGTTGGCGGCTGGCGTATAGGTGATCGTACCGTCGCCGTTGATCACCACCGTGCCATGCCCGGCACTGGCGGCAGTCACCACCAGGGTGTCTCCGTCAGGATCTGAAGCACTGGCCAGCACATTGACGGTTAGCGGAGTGTCTTCATCGGTGGCCGCGTTGACTGTTCCCGCCAGCGGTGCGTCGTTAACTGCCGTAACAGTCACTGAAACGGTGCTGGTGACCGTGCCGCCGTTACCGTCGCTGAGGGTATACGTAATGGTGTCGTTGCCGTTGTAGTTCGCCGCCGGGGTATAAGTGACGGTGCCGTCGCCGTTAATCACCACGGTGCCATGCCCGGCGCTGGCCGCAGTCACCGCCAGTGTATCGCCGTCCGGGTCCGTCGCGCCCGCCAGTACATTCACCGTCACTGGCGTGTCTTCGGCGGTGGTCTGTGGCGCAACCGTACCGGCCTGCGGGGCATCGTTCACTGCGGTAACAGTCACCGCTACGGTGCTGGTCACCGTGCCGCCGTTGCCGTCGCTGAGCGTATACGTAATGGTGTCGCTGCCGTTGTAATTGGCCGCCGGGGTATAAGTGACCGTGCCGTCGCCGTTGATCACCACCGTGCCGTGCCCGGCGCTGGCGGCAGTCACGGCCAGGGTGTCGCCGTCCGGGTCGGTCGCCCCGGCCAGTACATTCACTGTGACCGGGGTGTCTTCAGCAGTGGTTTGTGGTGTGACTGACCCCGCCAGCGGCGCATCGTTTACTGCGGTAACAGTGATAGCAACCGTACTGGTGACCGTGCCGCCATTGCCGTCACTGAGGGTGTAGGTGATCACGTCGCTGCCGTTGTAGTTGGCAGCCGGGGTATAAGTGACGGTGCCATCGCCGTTGATCACCACGGTGCCGTGCCCGGCGCTGGCACTGCTTACGGTTACGGTATCGCCATCCGGGTCCGTCGCGCCCGACAGTACATTCACCGTCACCGGCGTGTCTTCGGCGGTGGTTTGTGGCGCAACCATCCCGGTCTGCGGGGCATCGTTCACTGCGGTAACCGTCACCGCAACAGTGCTGGTGACCGTGCCGCCGTTACCGTCGCTGAGCGTATACGTAATGGTGTCGCTGCCGTTGTAGTTGGCAGCCGGGGTATAAGTGACAGTGCCGTCACCGTTGATCACCACTGTGCCGTGCCCGGCAGTGGCGGCGGTTACCGCCAGGGTGTCGCCGTCCGGATCGGTAGCCGGTGCCAGTACGTTCACGGTGACCGGGGTGTCTTCGGCGGTGGTCTGTGGTACGACGGTTCCGGCAAGCGGCGCATCGTTTACTGCCGTAACCGTCACCGCTACGGTGCCGGTTACCGTGCCACCGTTGCCGTCGCTGAGGGTATACGTAATGGTGTCGCTGCCGTTGTAGTTGGCGGCTGGCGTATAAGTGACCGTACCGTCGCCGTTAATGGTGACTGTGCCGTGCCCGGCGCTGGCACTGCTTACGGTTACGGTATCGCCATCCGGGTCACTGGCGCTGTTCAGCAGGTTCACGGTCACCGGGGTGTCTTCGGCGGTGGTCTGTTGCGCAACCGTACCGGCCTGCGGGGCATCGTTCACCGCGGTAATGGTCAGCGCTACGGTGCTGGTTACCGTGCCGCCGTTACCGTCGCTGATAGTGTAAGTAATCACGTCGCTGCCGTTGTAATTGGCAGCCGGGGTATAGGTGAGCGTGCCGTTGCCGTTGATCACCACCGTGCCGTGCCCGGCGCTGGCGGCGGTTACCGCCAGGGTGTCGCCGTCCGGGTCCGTCGCGCCAGCCAGCACATTCACAGTGACCGGAGTGTCTTCATCTGTCGTCGCAGTCACATTCCCCGCCTGCGGGGCATCGTTCACCGGGGTAACAGTCACCGCAACGGTGCTGGTGACCGTACCGCCGTTACCGTCACTGAGGGTGTAGGTGATCACGTCGCTGCCGTTGTAATTGGCGGCTGGCGTATAAGTGACGCTACCGTCGCCGTTGATCACCACCGTGCCGTGCCCGGCACTGGCGGCAGTCACGGCCAGGGTGTCGCCGTCCGGGTCACTGGCGCTGTTCAGCAGGCTCACAGTCACCGGGGTGTCTTCGGCGGTGGTCTGAGCCGCAACCGAACCGGCCTGCGGGGCATCGTTCACTGCGGTAATGGTCAGCGCTACGGTGCTGGTGACCGTGCCACCGTTGCCGTCGCTGAGCCTATACGTAATGGTGTCGTTGCCGTTGTAATTGGCATTCGGGGTATAGGTAAGCGTGCCATTGGCGTTAATCACCACCGTGCCGTGCCCGGCACTGGCTGCCGTAACACTCAGGGTATCGTTTTCTGCATCCGAGGCACTACTGAGTACATCTACGGTGACCGGGGTATCTTCTGCCGTTGTGGCACTCACCGTTCCGGCGACCGGGGCGTCATTTACCGGTGTAACAGTAACAGACAGCGTTGCTGTTGCCATACCGCCGTTGCCATCGCTAACCGTATAAGTGACCGTGTCTGTGCCATTGTAATTCGCGGCCGGGGTATAAGTGAGCGTGCCGTTGGCATTGATCACCACTGTGCCATGCCCGGCGCTGGCACTGCTCACGGTAAGGCTGTCGCCATCCACATCGCTGTCGTTCGCCAGCACATTCACCGTCACCGGGGTGTCTTCGGCGGTGGTGGCGCTGTCGTTGGCTGCCACGGGGTTATCATTTACCGCTGTTATAGTCACCACCAGGGTGCCGGTTGCCGTACCGCCATGGCCGTCGCTGAGGGTATAGGTGACGGTATCGGTACCGTTGTAATTAGCAGCCGGGGTATAGGTGAGCGTGCCGTTAGCGTTGATCACCACCGTGCCGTGCCCGGCGCTGGCGGCACTAACGGTTAAACTGTCGCCGTCCACATCGCTGTCGTTCGCCAGCACATTTACCGTGACCGGGGTGTCTTCGGCGGTGTTGGCGCTGTCGTTCACTGCCACGGGGTTATCATTGACCGCTGTTATAGTCACCGCCAGGGTGCCGGTTGCCGTACCGCCATGCCCGTCGCTGATGGTATAGGTGACGGTATCAGTGCCGTTGTAATTGGCATTCGGGGTATAGGTCAGTGTGCCATTGGCGTTGATCACCACCGTGCCGTGCCCGGCGCTGGCGACTGTCACCGTTAAACTGTCGCCATCCACATCGCTGTCGTTCGCCAGCACATTTACCGTGACCGGGGTATCTTCGGCGGTGGTGGCGCTGTCGTTGGCTGCCACCGGGTTATCATTTACCGCTGTTATAGTCACCGCCAGGGTGCCGGTTGCCGTACCGCCATGCCCGTCGCTGATGGTATAGGTGACGGTATCGGTGCCGTTATAATTCGCCGCCGGAGTATAAGTGAGTGTGCCGTTAGCATTGATCACCACCGTGCCGTGCCCGGCGCTGGCGGCTGTCACCGTTAAACTGTCGCCATCCACATCGCTGTCGTTCGCCAGCACATTCACCGTCACCGGGGTGTCTTCGGCGGTGGTGGCGCTGTCGTTTACTGCCACCGGGGCATCATTCACCGATGTTACGGTCAGCGCCAGGGTGCCGGTTGCCGTACCGCCATGCCCGTCGCTGAGGGTATAGGTGACGGTATCGATACCGTTATAATTCGCCGCCGGGGTATAAGTGAGTGTGCCGTTAGCGTTGATCACCACCGTACCGTGCCCGGCGCTGGCGGCGGTAACGGTTAGGCTGTCGCCATCCACATCGCTGTCGTTCGCCAGCACATTTACCGTCACCGGGGTATCTTCGGCGGTGGTGGCGCTGTCGTTCACTGCCACCGGGTTATCGTTCACCGCCGTCACTGTCAGCGCCAGTGTGCCGGTTGCCGTGCCACCATGGCCATCGCTTATCGTGTAAGTGACCGAATCCGTGCCATAGAAATTGGCAGACGGGGTATAAGTCAGTGTGCCATTGGCATTAATCACTACCGTACCGTGGCTGGCACTGGCGGAAGTGATGGTCAACGTGTCACCATCGGCGTCGGTGTCATTAGCCAGTACATTCACTGTTATGGCAGTGTCTTCTGCGGTTGTCGCGCTGTCATTACCGGCAACAGGCGCATGGTTAAGGTCAACCACATTAATAGTGACAGTCGCGGTTTCTGTGGTGCCGTTACTGGTTACGGTATAAGTGAAGGAGTCGTTACCCAGGTAGCCACTGTTGGGCGTGTAAATCGCATTACCCGCGGCATCAATGGTTACTGTTCCGTGTGCCGGGTTGGACCAGGATGTCACCTTCGCATTGATGTTTTCAAAGGTATCATTCGCCATCACGTTGAAGCTGACAGGCGCGCCTGTTCCTGCGGTAACGGTATCGTTCACAATATCCGCCACCGGTGCGATCCCAATGGGCAGAGAAAAACTCAGGGGAATAGATAACAGCGTGTCGGTTAACCCAATCGTAATCGTTACCGGGCCGTTATAGTCTGCGTCCGGGGTATAGATCAGGCCATTCAGCGCCGCATTAATGTCTTCAATATTGCCTTTGATGGTTATCTGGCTGTCATTTACCCCATCGCCCTGGCTGAAACTCAGGTTAGCGGTTTGCGACAGAGTTAATGTCCCCACAGGCACAGAAAGGGAAAGCTGTGCAATACTCCCGTCGATATCACCAATACTGATTTGTGTGCCCAGCGCACTGGCGAAGATAAGCGGGGTGTCTTCCTGCAACAGATTAATAACAGGTAAGGATATAGTGGGTAAGTCATTGACCGGGTTTACCGTAACAGTCACGATGCCAGGAGCCAGGGCATACAAACCGCCACTGTCGCGAATCATATAAGTGATGGTATCGACGCCGAAGAAATTGGCGTTTGGCGTGTAGTTCAGGGTGCCGTTGGCATTAATGGTCACCTTGCCAAACAGCGCTGACGCACTGGTTACGGTAAGCGCATTGCCTTCCAGGTCGGTATCATTACCCAGCACGTTAATTACGGTTGACGCGTCTTCATCCACCACCGCGACATCGGCTACCGCCACCGGCGGCGTATTCAGGCCAATGAGCAGGTTGCCTAGCCAGTGAGTAGGAGCCAGTGATGCGGTATCTATGGTTCCGTTACCCACCTGGGTTTCCAGTACCCAGTCACCATCCGCACCTGTTGTGTCATCAGAGGCCGCGATATCGGCATCCAGTGAGGCCGACAATGCCTGCAATAAATTCAGACCGTTATCATCACCAACATTACAACCATATAATAATATATCTGCCGAACTATTAAGCGCTGCGTTAATTGTATTTAGCGCCACTGAATAATCAGCAAGATTATCAGCTGTAATAACAGTGTTCCCTAACTCAATTTCACCGCTGGCGCCATGCGAGATAATGTGAACCGCATCAATATTTTCTTTCCCGGAAAGAATATCGGCTATTTGATTCAGGCCATCTTTATTTGCATCAAGAATATAGACTTCTGCATCAGCAGGAATTTGATTAATCAGTGTTTCTTTATCTGGCACAGACGCATCAATAAAATAGACCTGGTGTTTCTCTGCACTGGTGTCAATATTTGCCACCACCTGAGCCAGATCGTTGCTGTCAGTACTGGTGTGGTGCGCGTTATCCTGTGTAGTGTCCTGGCTTGCCGCGGCATCGCTGTTTTCAGGTGTGAGTGTATTCTCCGCCGTCGCAACAGCAGCCGCATCAAACATCAGACGTCGCTCATACGCCATGTAGCGTATGCCATTACGCAAAAAGTGCAGAGCCATATTGTTTACTCATCACAGAATAGAAAAGAGCCGCTGCAAGAACACTACATACAGTGTTCTCCCTTGAGCACCCAGACTCTAAAGAAAGCAATAAAAAACCGTTTTACTCCATTTAAATAAAACACAAGAAATTCAAATAATCAATTTGTGTTAGGGCATGAATAAGCCCAAGGAAGTAACCCAATTCACGCCATTGGATAATAAAAAAATAACACCATAAAGAGTGGGAAAAATATCAGGCTTGTTTTAACTGGGGAACTGCTCAGGCAAGCTGAGCAGTTTTTAAATATTAACGAGCAATATTTTCGGCAGGAGTATTACGCATTATTTGTACGGTCTTTTTCATTTCTGGCGCCAGCCACCGGTCCTCAACCCAAAAGGCCACTTCGCGGCGCAGCAATGTTACGGCCTGAACCGTACCCGGAGCCAGGCGGGAGGTGCCAATCAACTCCAGCGCCTGTGCTGCCAGCAAATATTCAATGCCCAGAATCTGCCAGGTGTTATCGCACACCTGCAAGAGCTTGAGCGCCGCACTGGTGCCCATACTCAGGTGGTCTTCCTGTAAACCCGAGGTAATGTAATTATCCAGCACTGCGGGTTGTGCCAGCCGCCGGTTCTCACCGCACAGAGATGCCGCCACATACTGGGCTATCATCATGCCGGAATTAACCCCGGGTTTTGCCACCAGGAAAGGAGGAAGTTCACTGACCAGTGGATTAATCAGCCGGTCAAGGCGGCGCTCTGCCACACTGCCGGTCTCCGCCAGCGCAATTGCCAGCAAATCTGCGGCCATCGCCACCGATTCACCATGTGGGTTCGCCTGAGAAACCACCTGCCAGTTACCGGGTTCGCCCAGCACCAGCGGGTTGTCGGTTGCGGCATTAAGTTCCTGGTTCACCTGGGTTTCCACATGCCACCACTGTGCACGGCAGGCACCATGAATTTGCGGAATAGAGCGCAGACTGAGCGCATCCTGGGTACGTACCCCCTGGTTTTCAGCCAGCCAGGCGCTGCCGTGCAGCATTGCCCGTAACCGCTGGCCGGTGGCACTGACATCGGGGCTGGATTTCAGCGCCAGCACACGTTCATCGAACGCTGCCAGTTGGCCTTTCAGTGCTTCTACACTCATGGCTCCGGTGACATCGGCCCAGTCCATTAAGTGTTTCGCTTCACCCAGCGCCAGGCAACTCAGACCTGTCATGCAGGGTGTGCCATTCACCAGGCACAGACCGTCTTTCGCCCCCGGGTTCACCGCAGTAATACCCTGCTCTGCCAGCGCATCACAGGCCAGGCCGCGTTTCCCCTGCCAGTTAACAAAGCCCATACCAGTCAGGGCCAGGCCAATATGCGCCATATGGGTCAAATACCCGACAGAACCCTGAGAGGGCACTTCCGGCGTAATGCCATGATTGATAAACGCCAGCAACGCCCGGACAACATCCGGAGAAATACCGGAATACCCCAGGCTGTAGTTGGCCACTGCCGCACACATAATGGCCCGGGTTTGCGCCACACTGAGTAACGGCCCGACACCACAAGCGTGGCTCATCAACGTGTTACGCGACAACTGGCTTAATGCCTCTGGCGGTAAAATCACATTGCATAACGCTCCCAGCCCAGTATTAATCCCATAAGCAGGCTGGCCGCTGGCGACAATTTCTTCCACGATTTGCCGGGCATTTTGCATGCGCTGCCAGGCTGCTTCACTTAACTGCAGTTGCGCGCCATGCTGTGCCACGGCAACCACGTCCTGCCAGGTGGCGGGTGTGTCGCCCCACTCTCTTATTTCACTCATTAATCTTTACCCCATTCGGGAAATAAACTGGTCGAAACGCGGGCTGGCATGCCGGGTAAACAGCGTATCCGGATCACCTTCGCACTCGATATTGCCTTCATGCATAAACACCACCCGGTTTGCCACATTGCGCGCGAAGCCCATTTCGTGGGTCACGACCAGCATGGTGCGCCCTTCATCGGCCAGAGCACGCATGACATTAAGTACTTCGCCCACCAGTTCCGGATCCAGTGCCGAGGTAGGTTCATCAAACAAAATCACTTCCGGATCCATTGCCAGCGCCCGGGCGATGGCCACCCGTTGTTGCTGGCCACCAGAAAGTTGTTCCGGGTAGTAATCTTTGCGGGCGTACAGGCCAACCTGGTTGAGCAAATGTTCGGCCTGCGCCTTACACTCCGCCAGCGGGCGTTTCAGCACATAGCGCGGGCCTTCCATGACGTTTTCCAGCACAGTGCGGTGCGACCACAAGTTAAAGCTTTGGAACACTATGGCAACCCGGGTACGCAACTGCTCAATTTGGCGACGGCTGGCAGAGTGCCCGTGCCGGTGTGCTTTGGCGTCGACAATAATGGTTTCACCGGCAACCTTAATTTCACCGCCGTCGGGTACTTCCAGCAAATTGATACAGCGTAAAAAAGTACTTTTACCCGACCCGCTGGCACCCAGAACGGAAATAACATCACCTTGGTTGGCAGACAGTGAAATGCCTTTTAAAACAGTATGGTCGCCGAATGACTTACGGATATTCTGCACAGCCAGTACCGGCTGTTGGATGGCGGTCATGATTTTTCTCCCTTACTGCTGTTCAGCCCGGCAGGTGCGCTGGCAGCAGCCCGCGCCTGAGCCCGGCGAAAGTTCGGTGTGAGGGCGTTTTCCAGCGCACGCCAAATTTGCACTATCAGGAAATTCAGAATCAGGTAAATCAGCGCAGCACAAACAAACACCTCCATGGTGCGGTAGGTGCGCTGAATTATTTGCTGAGCCACGCCAGTGACATCCCATACCGTAACAAGGCTTGCCAGCGCGGTGGATTTCACCAGTAAAATGGCTTCGGTGGACCAGGCGGGTAACGCATAACGCAGCATCACTGGCCCAATTACCCGGCGGAATAACAGCCAGCGCGACATGCCACACGCTTTTCCTGCTTCAACCTGCCCGGGCGGAACGGCCAGCAATGCGCCACGCAGAATTTCCGCAGTATAAGAGGCGGTACACAGTGCCAGTGCCAGCACGGCACAGGTAAAGGGTTCACGCAGAACCGGCCAGACAAAACTGTGGCGTATCGCGCTGAACTGACCCAGGCCGTAATAGATAAGAAACAACTGGATAAGCAACGGGGAGCCGCGAAACACCAAAATGTACAGCCGGGCGAACCCGCTGAGCAGCCGAAAGCGGCTCATCCGCATGGCAAGCACCACCAGTGCCAGGCAGCCGCCTACTGCCAGAGAGCTGAAAAACAACCCCAGGGTGACTGGCAAAGCCCCCAGCAGTTTTACAAAGGTTTCGCTGAGAAACGCAAAATCAATCATCGCCACTCCCGTTAATACTGCGCGGCGCCATGGCCTTGCCAGCCACGCCCCATGCGCTGTTCAGCCCGTTTAAACGCGCTGTTGGATAACACCGTCAACACCAGGTAACAGCCGCCACCCACCAGGTAAAAAGTGAAATACTGGTGTGTGGAACCTGCTGCCACCTGGCTTGCCCGCATCAGCTCAACCACCCCGGTCACCGAAATCAGCGCGGAATCTTTCAGAGTCATTTGCCAAATATTGGACATAGCCGGTAAGGCATAACGGATAATTTGTGGTGCAACAATGCGGCGGCGAATACACCAGGGCAGCATGCCCATGGCCTGTGCGGCTTCAATATCACCGTGGGACACGGCAAGGCGGGCGGCACGGAACACTTCCCCCTGGTACGAGCCAGAAATCAGGCCAATTGCCAGTGCACCAATCAAAAAAGGCGGAACTTCAATAAAACCGCTGGCACCAAACAGATGGCCCGCCCAGGTCACAACGCCCGAGCCGCCAAAATAAAACAGGTAGAGGATCAGTAGCTCGGGGATGCCACGAAACACCACCGAGTACCCTTCTCCGGCGACACGCATTAGCTTAACGGGTGAAAGCTTGGCGGCGGCAACACCACTGCCCACCACCGCACCAACCACCAGCGCTGCCAGCGACAACAAAAAGGTCATGCAGGCAGCGCTCACAATCAGCGGCCCCCAACCATTTTCGCCAAAACCTAATAAGGCCATCATGTTTGTGCCCCTCTTACGGCGTCACGTCCGTTTTAAACCATTTCTCACTGAGTTTTTTCACCGTGCCATCAGCAAGCGCGGCTTTGATTGCGGTATCCAGTTTCGCCTTCAGGTCGGTATCGCTTTTACGCACACCCATCGCTTCCCCTTCCCCCCAAATCGGGCCACCCAGTTTCGGGCCACTGAAAGTGAGATCTTTGTTTTCCGGTTTACCCATAATGGAGTTGGCGAACGTGACATCATCAAACACGGCATCAATACGTTCAGCCTGCAAATCGAGAATGGCGTCTGCTGAACTGTTGTATTCACGTACCGTGGCAATATCTTTGAAGTATTTGTCGATAAACGGCGTGTAGACAGTACCGGAGGCAATACCGATGGTTTTGCCTTTCAGAGCCGCACGCAGTTTGGCAATCGCCGGGTTAATTTCTGCCGGGTCGTCGTGCAGTTTAATCAGTGCGTCTGCCCCGGTGGCTTCCGGCAACAGATTCCCTTTCAGGGTAATGAAGCTGGCCGGTGTCTGCGCGTAAGGCACCGTAAAATCAATGATTTGTTTACGCTCCGGGGTAATCACAATGGAATCCATGATGACATCGGATTTCCCTGCCTGCAGCCCGGCAATCATACCGTCCCAGTTCTGCACAGTTAATTTGCAGGTCACTTCCATGCGTTTGCATAAATCCGCCATCAGCTCGGGCTCAAAGCCACTGAGCTTGCCGCCTGGCAACGTCATATTCCAGGGTTCATAACTCCCTTCGGTGGCGACAGTAATGGTTTTCCACTCTTTTGCCATCGCTGGCGTGCCGGAAAGTAGTGCAGCAAGTACCGCGCTACTCAGCAGTAAACGGGAAACAGAAAGTGCGTTCATCTGATGCTCCTGAAATAACCGGGTCGCTGACGCCGGTAACAACTGAAAATGGGCTGGTGCCTTAATTTCCGGCACAAATGACTAAGCATGTATATACAAGATAAAACACAAAAAAGGCGTTAACTCATAACCACCTGCGTTAATGCACACATGGGTGTGTCTTTACTTGTACATACAACTTAGCAATTGATATGCCACTTCGAAGAAACCATTTTATTTTATTGAAAAACCGTGCTTTTTACGGGCGTAAGTACCGTACCGGTTATGAACCACCCCTGGCAATTACGCACCAAAAAAACGCATTCGCACCATAACAAGGCAGCAAAAATGGCATAATACAGGGCAAAAAAGATCTGCCCTCACCACCCGGACAGGTGGTGAGGCGACAAACAACAGGCGGGTTAACTGGCGTAGGGTTCTTCCACTGCGCGGGCGCTGGTAACCAGGGCTTCAAGCAGGGATTTCAGTACTTGCTGAAGTGCGGCAGCACGGTTTTCCTGCCAGGCGAATGGCGGGGTTTCATCCATATAATTGCACTGCGCCAGTTCAAGTTGCACCGCATGAATATGGTTAGCCGGGTCGCCATAAGCGCGGGTGATATGCCCACCTTTGAAGCGGCCATTAATTACCCAAGTATAAGCAGACTGGGCTTCACAACTGGCACGCAGCGCCTCACTGACAGCCGGTGCGCAACTTGCGCCCTGGTTGGTGCCAATATTCAAATCTGGCAGCCGCCCGTCGAACAGGCGGGGAATAACCGAGGCAATAGAATGCGCGTCAAACAACAGTGCATAGCCAAAACGGGCTTTGATAGCGGCCAGGGTAGCGGCCAGTTGCTGGTGGTAACTCTGCCACACCTGCTCCAGGCACCAGGCCCGGTGCGCTTTATCTGGCTCCTGCCCCGGGCGAAATACTGGCTCGCCATCGAATAACGTATCCGGGAACAGGCCAGTGGTGGCGGTCTGGTACAACGGCGTATCATCGGCCGGGCGGTTCAAATCCACCACAAAACGCGAATAATTAGCCTGAAGAATACTGGCGCCCATTGTGCTGGCAAAAGCATAGAGTGCCGGAATATGCCAGTCGGTATCAGGTAATAACCGGGCACGGTCTGTCAGCCCGGCTTCAACTTCCGGCGTCAGCGACGTACCGGCATGAGGCATGCTAATCAGCAGCGGAGTGGAACCTTCATGGAACAACCAGGGTGTCATACACTTTCTCCACGGTAAACGACCTGGCAGGGTAATTGCCCGCCAAGCCAGTAAGCCAGTTCAGCCGGTTGTTTTACCGGCCAGTGAACAAAATTCGCCAGTTTCCCGGCTTCCAGAGAACCACATTCACTCTCCCTGCCCAGCGCTTTTGCACCCCAGAGCGTCACGCCCGCCAGCGCCTCTTCCGGGGTCATGCGGAATAACGTGCAGGCCATATTCAGCATCAGGCGCAGCGACAGCACCGGCGATGTGCCGGGGTTTAAATCACTCGCCAGCGCCATTGGTACGCCATGCTTGCGGAATAACTCAACCGGCGGCATTTTGGTTTCACGCAACATGTAATAAGCGCCAGGCAACAATACTGCCACAGTGCCACTTTGCGCCATGGCAATAACGTCGTCTTCGGTAGCATATTCCAGGTGGTCGGCAGAAATAGCCTGGTAACGGGCCGCCAGGCTGCTTCCGCCCAAAGATGAGAGTTGTTCAGCGTGCAGTTTAACCGGGAGATTCAGCTCACGGGCAGTATTAAATACCCGGGTGATTTGTTCCGGCGAGAATGCCAGATGTTCGCAAAAACCATCCACGGCATCCACCAGCCCTTGCTGGTGTGCGGCAGGCAATAAGGTCTGGCAAATGTAATCAATCCAGCCATCTGCATTGTTCTGGTATTCCGGCGGAACGGCGTGAGCCGCAAGAAATGTCGCCTGGATATCGACAGGTTCCAGTTGTGCCAGTTGGCGAATTACCCGCAACATGCGCAACTCACTGTCACTTTCCAGCCCGTAGCCAGATTTTATCTCCAGCGTGGTAACGCCTTCCTGGCGCAGGCAACGCAGGCGTTCGCGGGCAGCAGCGAGTAACTCTGCTTCGCTGGCCTGGCGCGTGGCATTCACCGTGGAAATAATCCCCCCACCGCTGGCGGCAATTTCGGCGTAACTGGCACCATTAAGGCGCATTTCAAACTCACCACTGCGGTCACCGCCAAATACCAGGTGAGTATGGCAGTCAACCAGGCCGGGCGTAATTATCCCGCCGTTCAGTTGCTCCACGCGCTGTGGCTGGCAGTGGCCCGCATCGCGTTCTTCGCCCACCCAGACAATACGCTCGCCTGCCACCGCAATCGCCCCTTGCCTGATAAGGTGGTACTTACCGTCCTTGAGCGTGACCAGGTCTGCACCGGTCCACAGGGTTTCGCATTGCAACATCGTTTTGCCGCCTCCAGATGAGTTTGAATGATAGTGGCCCAACATAATTCGGGTTGCAGTCAGACGGCAAAGCAGCGCTCAATTCATCTGTAACGAATTAAGACAGTGGCAGCACACAATGAAGAAAAAATCGCTCTCCAGCCACTGACGGGAACCCTGTAACGGCTGATGCTGCTTAAACAACCTGCCTGCAATTGAACTATGAAGGGTATACAGCACAAATCAAAGTATGTATATGTATATACAACCACAGAGACAGGGGATCAAGCATGGCGAGTTTTTATGCTTCACGGGCATTGTTGCCCGAGGGCTGGCGAACGGCAGTACGCATTGAGACAGAATCCGGGCGGATAACCGCCGTCACACCGGGCAGCCACAGTGATGGCGCCACTCCGTTACAGGGGCTGGTAGTACCGGGTATGGCTAACCTGCACTCCCATGCTTTTCAGACAGCCATGGCCGGGCACGCTGAGGTGGCGGGTAACCCGCAGGACAGTTTCTGGACCTGGCGAGACGCCATGTATCACCTGGTTGGCCGCCTGACCCCGGAACTGATGGCTGATGTCGCCACCTGGTTGTATATCGACATGCTAAAAGGGGGCTATACCCAGGTTGCTGAGTTCCATTACCTGCACCACCAGCCTGACGGCACGCCTTACCCGCAGGACGACATGCTGCGGGCACTGATTCAGGCAGCCACCACTGCTGGAATTGGCCAGACCATGCTGCCGGTACTTTACCGCTACGCCGGTTTTGGCGCACAACCGCCGGTTGAAGGGCAACGGCGGTTTATTCAGAGTACTGAGAGCTGGCTGGAACAATACCAGCGCCTGTCATCTCTGACCGCGGGCAACCCGCTGCTTAACCAGGGCGTGTGTTTCCATTCGCTGCGAGCCGTAACCCAGCAGGACATGGCGCAGGTTCTGGCCAATACCCCGGCCGATGCACCAGTGCATATTCATATTGCTGAGCAGCAAAAAGAAGTGAATGACTGTCTGGCAAGCTATGGTGCGCGCCCGGTTGCCTGGTTACTGGAGAATATGCCGGTAGATAAACGCTGGTGCCTGGTTCATGCCACACACCTGGACCAACAGGAAATTACCCGGCTCGCCGCTACAGGTGCCGTGGCCGGGCTTTGCCCCACCACCGAAGCCAACCTGGGCGATGGTATTTTCCCGGCGACAGACTGGCTGGCAGAACAGGGCCGCTGGGGCATTGGCTCCGACAGCCAGGTTTCACGCAGTGTGCTGGAAGAATTACGCCTGCTGGAATACAGCCAGCGACTGCGTGACCAGCATCGTAACCGGCTGGTTCAGCCTGGCGCACCCAGCGTGGGAGATGTGCTTTACACCCAGGCCGCCATGGGTGGCGCACAGGCCTGTGGCGTTCAAATGGGCCAACTGGCACCAGGTATGCGCGCCGACTGGCTGTGCCTGAATGCCGACTACTGGCCACAAAACCGCCCGGACGACCAACTGATAAACCGCTGGTTATTCGCCGGGCAACGTAGCGAAATTCGTGATGTCTGGGTAGCCGGGCAGGCCGTGATTCGTGACGGGCAACACCCGCAGGAAGCCACTTATGCAGCCCGGTTCCGTAACGCACTGGAGGCACTGCAATGATTCAGGTGTGGTCGGTTGAAAGCTTACCCGTAACGCGCTGGCGCAATGGTGGCGGAGAAACCCGCGAAATAATTGCCATTACCGGGCCACAAGGGAGCGACTTTTTGTGGCGGGCCAGCATTGCCACACTGGATAAAGACGGCCCCTTTTCCAGCTTCAACGGCATTGACCGGGTGATTACCCTGCTGGAAGGCGCGTGTGTGACACTGACAGTGGATGGCAAAGAAATCCCCCTGGCGTTACACACCCCGCTGGCTTTTTCCGGCGACAGCGCCTGTGCGGCACGCATCACCGGGCAAAGCAGGGATTTTAATATTATGACCCTGCGCGGTGCCTGTAGCGCGCACGTCGCAGTTGCAGACAGCGCACAACAGAGCCGCAGTGGCGTTTGCCTGGTTCTCAGTGGCGAGTGGCAGTTGAATGGCAGCGAACTGGTTACCGGAATGGGTGCATGGTGGCATAACGAACACAGCACTATCCGCCCGGTTTCTGCGGGCGGAAAGTTACTGTTTTGCAGCATTGAGGAAGGTTAACCGTGGCCTTTAAACCGGCCCAGCAGTTTGTAGCGTGTGCCCGGGTACAATAACCGGGCATAGGTGACCACACGATTATCACTCCAGGTCTGGCGGCGAATCAGCAGGCAGGGTTCCGCCGCATTCATTTCCAGCAACTCGCGCTGTGCGGTGTCAGGCATTATCGCTTCAACAATATGTTCACCCGCCGTTAATGGCGCCACCTGCATCAAATAGGTGTAGGGCGTGAGTGTCATAAAGTCCTGAGACAGGTAATCCGGCGCTACCAGTGGGTTAACCAGGCGGTCTTCCATTTGCACCGGAACATCGTTCTCGTAATGCACAATGAGCGAGTGGAAAATCGCCTGACCAGTCGCCAGGCCCAGAACTGCCGCCTGGGCCGGGTCAGCCTGAATTTCGTTCATGCCCAGTACCCGGCAACTGTGGCGATGCCCACGCTGCGTGATCTCTTCGGCAATGTTGTGCACTTCCAGCATGGCAGTGTAGCCTTTCATTTCGGCCACAAAGGTTCCCACACCCTGCATGCGCACCAGGTAGCCTTCACTGGTCAGTTCACGCAGCGCGCGGTTGATGGTCATGCGGCTGACACCCAGCCGGGCGACCAGCTCACTTTCAGAAGGTACACGCTGACGCGGCTTCCACGCCCCTTCGTTAATCTGGCTGATAATCGCCTGTTTCACTCGCTGATAAATGGGCGCGGGTTGGTCACCCATGGCATTGACCAGTTGCGATACGGCGGTTTGCTCTGTCATAGCGGTTCCCTGCATTGTCCGGTTAATTAAGAGTGTAATCCCGTTTATTGAAGATGTATATACATCCACATAATGTGGGTGCATAAACCCCCTGCCCGGTAACGGTGCAACCACGCATCATTGTGGCGCAACATTGCGCACTGCCTGGTGGGCGATAAAGCTGCGGCCCTTGTCACAAGCTGAACACAGAGAAATAAAAAAACTGGCGTGGCTTTTGCTAAATACTTTACCAAGATGTATATACAAGACTATACATGGCTAATACTGAATTTCATCCGCGGCTATTGCGCGATACCAAGACAGAGGAAATGACTATGAGCAAACCAACCAATCAGTCCGTTGCCCGCCCGGTTCACGCCCCTAAGGGCACTGAGTTGCATTGCGCTAACTGGCTGATTGAAGCACCCTACCGCATGATTCAGAACAACCTCGACCCGGATGTTGCTGAACGCCCGGATGACCTGGTGGTATATGGCGGTATTGGTAAAGCGGCCCGTAACTGGGCGTGTTTTGATGAAATTCTTGCCAGCCTGCGCCGCCTGAAAGAAGACGAAACGCTGCTGGTGCAGTCTGGCAAACCGGTGGGAATCTTTCGCACTCACGCCGATGCCCCCCGCGTGCTGATTGCCAACAGTAACCTGGTTCCCCACTGGGCAAACTGGGAACACTTCCAGGAGCTGGATAAAGCCGGCCTGATGATGTACGGCCAAATGACTGCAGGCTCCTGGATCTACATTGGCGCTCAAGGGATTGTCCAGGGCACCTACGAAACCTTTGCTGAAGCCGCCCGCCAGCATTATGACGGCAGCCTGCGCGGTAAATGGATCCTGACTGCGGGCCTTGGCGGTATGGGCGGCGCACAACCTCTGGCAGGTGTAATGGCTGGTGCCTGTGTACTGGCTATCGAGTGCCAGGAATCACGTATTGATTTCCGCCTGCGCACCCGTTATGTCGACCACAAAGCCTACACCCTGGATGAAGCCCTGCAACTGATTGAAGATGCCACCGCCAAAGGAGACGCCATCTCTGTTGCTCTGCTGGGTAATGCGGCTGAAGTTGTGCCGGAGCTGGTAAAGCGCGCCAAAGCTGGCGGCCCGAAACCGCACATTGTTACCGACCAGACTTCAGCACACGACCCGCTCAATGGCTATTTGCCAATTGGCTGGTCAGTACAGGAGTGGGAAGAACTACGCAAAACTGACCCGAAAAAAGTGATGCAGGCCGCGCGTGCTTCCATGGCAGAACATGTTAAAGCGATGCTCGATTTCTGGCATATGGGCGTGCCTACGGTTGATTACGGTAATAACATCCGCCAGGTTGCCAAAGACGAAGGGGTGGCAAACGCCTTTGATTTCCCGGGGTTTGTACCGGCATATATTCGCCCGCTGTTCTGCGAAGGCAAAGGCCCGTTCCGCTGGGTGGCCCTTTCTGGCGACCCGGAAGATATCTATAAAACCGATGCCAAACTGAAAGAACTGTTCCCGGACAACCACGCACTGCACAACTGGCTGGACATGGCTCGCGAACGTATTGCTTTCCAGGGGCTGCCATCGCGTATTTGCTGGCTGGGGCTGGGTGAGCGCCATATTGCTGGCCTGGCGTTTAACGAGATGGTGCGTAACGGTGAACTGAAAGCGCCAATCGTAATTGGCCGTGACCACCTGGATTGTGGCTCTGTTGCCTCTCCTAACCGTGAAACGGAATCCATGAAAGATGGTTCAGACGCGGTTTCCGACTGGCCGTTACTCAATGCCTTACTCAATACTGCCGGTGGCGCGACCTGGGTCAGCCTGCATCACGGTGGTGGTGTGGGTATGGGCTTCTCCCAGCATGCCGGAGTGGTAATTGTGTGTGATGGTAGCGAAGCCGCTGATGTGCGCCTGGGCCGTGTCTTGTGGAACGACCCGGCAACCGGCGTAATGCGCCATGCCGATGCCGGTTATGAAACAGCTATTGCCTGCGCACAAGAAAAAGGGCTGGACTTGCCGGGTATTCTGCCAAAAGAGTGATTCAGCCCGTTAAATTGCCCGCTGTATGCGGGCAATTTCCCCCACAGTTAATGGCTTTCCGGCAACACTATCTCGCTGCCAGCCAGCGTGCCCATTTCGTTGTACATCGCACAGGCGGCATCCACCAGTTGCATTGCCAGCGCAGCGCCACTGCCTTCACCCAGGCGCATATCCATTACCAGGTATGGGTCCAGCCCCAAATGGCTGAGTGCAACACGCGCCCCCCGTTCAGCAGATAAATGCGACGGAATAAGGTACTGTTTTACTTCCGGCGCAATACGGCAGGCCGCCAAAGCAGAGGCATAGGAGAGGAAACCATCCAGCACCACCGGCAGACCACAACTTGCCGCGCCAAGCATTACCCCGGCCATGCCCAGCAGGTCGAACCCACCTACTTTGGCAAGCACATCCAGGCCATCCGTCACATCGGGTTGGTTTACGTGAACGGCTTTGCGCACCACATCCACTTTATGTTGTAAATTCGCCAGCGGGTAGTTCGCCCCAACGCCCACAGTTTCCATTGGGTCTGCGCCAGTCAGCACACTAACCACCGCAGCGGCAGGCGTGGTGTTGGCAATGCCCAACTCACCAACGCCGAACAGCGTCACCCCATCGGCTGCCAGGCTGCGGGTAAACGCAATGCTCTGGTCCAGCAGTGTTTGCGCCTGCTCACGGGTCATCGCGGGCTCTTTGGCGATATTGCCACTGCCCCGCGCTACCCGCATATCCACCAGCCCCGGAATCGGGTCATAGTCAATACCGGTATCCACAACATGCACCTGAGCGCCAGCCTGGCGGGCCAGCACACATACGCCCGTGTTGTGGCGGGTCATATTAATGGCCTGAATCCAGGTGACTGCTTTAGGTGATACCGCAATGCCTTCTTCATAGACACCGTGGTCTGCACACATCACCACCATCGCTTTGTTACGGGTGTTGAGTTCGCCTTTTAACCCCGGGCACCCGGCCAACTGTACCGCCAGTGCTTCCAGGCGCCCCAGGCTGCCCACCGGCTTGAGCAGGCCATCAATGTAAGCCTGAGCTTCGAGCTGGCGCGCGCTATCCAGTGCCGGGATGGCCTGACGTATTTCAGTGAGTGTTTGCATATTCTTGTTCTCGATTTGCTAAAAGGACGCTGACTTACAGCAACGCCAGCAGGAAAATCACTTCACCGGTTTCAATCGCCGCCCCCAGGGTATCGCCGGTTTGCCCACCGAGGGTACGTTTCAGCGCCTGGCCCATAACAAACACCACGGCAGCCGTGATGATAAATGCCACCAACCCGCGCCAGGAAAGCAGGACGGAAGCTAACAACATACCGGCACCTAAGGTGACCAGAGTTTGCAACCCATTAACCTTGCCAATAAATAAGTTACCCAGGCCATTTTCCCGGGCATAACGCTGGCGGTACATCAACAAAACAGCCACGCTGCGCCCGGCAAGGCAGGCACTGGCGAGCACCGGCAGCGCCTGTTGCCCACGCAGAGCCAGTTCGTTAATGACCAGCACTTTCGCCAGCAGAATAAATACCAGCCCCAGCGCGCCATGGGTGCCAAGTCGGCTGTCTTTCATGATTTCCAGCATGCGCTCACGGCTGCGGGCAGAAAAAACAGCGTCACAGGTATCTGCCAGCCCGTCGAGGTGAAAGCCCCCGGTAAGCACCGCCAGCGCCAGTACGGCAAAAAATGCCGCCAGCGGAGTGCCACTGCCGGGCTGCAATACCAGAAACACTACCCCCGCCAGTGAACCCAGCAACAGGCCCACAAGAGGAAAAGTCACAATACCGTTCACATACTGTTTCACGTCCAGGCTCTGATACCAGCGAGCACGAACCGGCAGACGGCTCATAAATGCGAGCATCGCCAAATACAACTGAATCATTTAATTTTGACTCCAATCCCTGACACCACCAGCCAGACGCCATCTGCCGCCTGAGCCAGCCGTTGATTTACCCTGCCGGCAATATCCCGAAAATGCCGGGCCAGGCGGTTTTCCGGCACAATGCCCATACCTACTTCATTCGTCACCAGAAACACGGGTGACGGGCAGGCTGCACAGGCCGCGATAAGTTGGTCGATTTGTTGGTGTACTGCGGCTTCAATAGCGGCATAGTTCCATGTTTCCGGGTCCTGCTCCCCTCCTTCATCAAACATTAAATTGGTGACCAGCGTTGTCACGCACTCCAGCAAGATAGCTTCACCTGGCGGGTTACCCGGGGTAATAAAGCGCCCCAGGTCGCGCCAGGCTTCCACCGTGCGCCAGTGTGCCGGGCGCGAGGCCTTATGGTGCGCCACCCGTTGCGCCATTTCACCATCAAAAATTTGCGAAGTGGCAATATACAGCACCCGTGAAGCGGCCTGGGCTGCCAGCTCTTCTGCCTGGCGGCTTTTGCCACTACGGGCACCGCCGGTTATCAGCATCATGCTGCTGGCTCCTGGTGTTGGTTCATGATGTGGTAAATTTTTTCGATATCGATGTGCTGGCGCATGGCGGCGGCCAGTTTGTCGAACTGTGCCTGCTTGTGGCGGACGTAGTCAGGCGTTTCACCGGGCAAAGGCGCCAGGCCTTTGCGCTGGCGCAGGTTATCCAGCAGGCGGCGGGTAAAAGCGGCGTTATCAAACACGCCATGCAGGTAAGTCCCTGCCACACGCCCACAGGCGCTGACGGCACCATCCAGAGCAAGGCCGTGCTCAGCGCCCAGTTGAAACACCGGCTGAGCCTGGCTGCCGCGCTGGCTGGCCCCCATATGGATTTCATAGCCACTGACGGGCAAATCACCGCAACCGGCCAGGATGCCGGGTAGCGCCACCAGGCAACGGCCGCTGGCCTGCACGGTGACTTTGTCATGGGCAAACAGGGTGGTGATATCCAGCAGCCCTAACCCCGGCTGGCTCCCCAGCCCGGATTCCACTTCGTCTTCAATGGTGTTACCCAACATCTGGTAACCGCCACACACGCCAAAAATGGCACCACCAGCCTGGTGCCAGGCAAGAACGCGTTTTGCCATGCCGCTCTGGTGCAGCCATGCCAAATCCCCCAGGGTATTTTTGCTCCCCGGCAGAATAACTAAATCTGGCCCACCGAAATCTTCCGGGTCCCGCACATAGCGCACCCGCACATCGGGCTGGAAAGCCAGCGGGTTAAAATCGGTAAAGTTGGAAATATGCGGCAAATGCACCACCACAATATCCAGCGCCTTATCCTGGTAGCCCTGGTATTTACCGCGCTCCAGCACAACGCCATCTTCATCTTCCAGGTCAATATCCAGCCAGGGCATCACGCCAATTACGGGCACCCCGGTCAGGGCTTCTATTTGCTCAAGGCCTGGCTGTAACAGCGCCACATCACCACGGAATTTATTAATGATGACGCCTTTGACCCGGGCGCGCTCTTCGGGTTGCAGCAACGCGAGCGTGCCATAAATTGCCGCGAAAACACCGCCGCGGTCGATATCGGCCACCAGCACCACCGGGCAGCGGGCTATTTCTGCCATCCCCATATTGACGATATCGCGGTCACGCAGGTTGATTTCAGCCGGGCTGCCTGCGCCTTCCAGCACAATGGCGTCGTATTCTGCCGCCAGGCTGTGCCAGACATCGCTGATTTGCTGGCGCAGGCGCGGTTTATAATCGTGATAACTGACAGCGTCCATATCCTGCGCCACCTTGCCCATCAGCACGACCTGGGCTTTGCGGTCACTGGTGGGTTTGAGCAATATGGGGTTCATGCGCACATCTGGCGCAATACCGGCGGCTTCCGCCTGAAAGATCTGCGCGCGCCCCATCTCTTTGCCGTCTGGCGTGACGCCTGAATTCAGCGCCATGTTTTGTGATTTAAACGGTGCACACGCCAGCCCGTCCTGCACCAGGATACGGCACAGCCCGGCAACCAGCACACTTTTCCCGACATCCGACGCCGTGCCCTGCAACATAATGGATTTACTCATGCCACCCCCTTAACCGCCACAGACCGGTGCCGGGTAAACGCACTGCCCGCTCCCGGGTGAACGGCAAATAAATCGTCCTCGTTACGGTACAGCGGAAAACCCAGTTGCTGGTGCAATTTCACCAGCCAGGGCTGCGCCAGCCCTGCCTGCGCCAGTTTGGCGCCCTGGCAGAACACCACTTCGGGTGTACCACTGGCAATCACTTCGCCTGCAGCCATAACATAAATGCCATCGCAAATTTCATACACCAGGTCGATATCGTGACTGGAAATGACCACATGTTTCCCTTCGGCGGCAATACGCCGAATAATGGCTTTCATGTGCTCGCGCCCTGCGGGATCCAGCCCGGCGGTAGGTTCATCCAGCAGCAGGTAATCTGCATCCATCACTAATGCACCTGCAATGGCGACGCGTTTTTTCTGCCCGTGGCTCAAAGCCTGAATGGGCTGGTGACGGAAACTTTGCGCATCCACCCGGTCAAGGGCATCGTCTATTCGCGCACCAATAACCGCTTCATCCATGCCCAGGTTGCGCAGGCTGAAAGCCAGATCGCTGTCGATATCGGTATAAAAAATTTGCTGGTCCGGGTCCTGGAACACGGTTGCGACCTGCTGGCGCAACGCCATTAGTGCACGTTTGCTGTAACCCAGTGGTTCTCCCTGCCAGTAAACGGCCCCCTGTTGCGGGCGCAGGACACCACACAGGTTCATAAATAAAGTGGATTTCCCACTGCCGTTAGCGCCCACCAGGCCAGATACCGAAAAACGGTCGGCATCAAAATCAATCCCTTTAAGAACCGGTTCATCCTGGTAGCGAAAATGTAGGTTTTGGGTACTTAGCATAGGGCCCCTTAGAGGTGAAAATCACCCTGGTATAACTTCATATCCAGTGCGGTTGTCATTTGCTGGTAACGCCACATTACCCTGCTGAATAATAACGAAATCAGCATCGCCAAAGAGCGGTAGCCGCAAGGGACGTTACGATACCCAAACCGCAATGTCTGCGCACGGTAAATTGCCGCTGCTTCGTCCAGCAGAATAAAAATAAAGCGCCAGGTGAGCAGCACCTGCTCCGTTAACAGCGCAGGCACCCGGCAACGCTTAAGCAACTGAATAAGCTGAGGGAATGGCAGGTTCAGGACAAACCAGAATGTCGCTGCCAGCGCCGCCAGGCTACGGCAACCACTTTGCCAGGCGAGCGCCAGCCCGGGCTGGCTAACCCCAAAAGACACGCTCCCAAGGTGAATACCCCACAGAACCCCGGCTGGCTCACGGGTAACCGTTAATGCCAGCGCCAGCGACGCCACCAATAAAAATGACAGCGGCAGGCTCATCCAGCGCAGCCAGCGCCAGAGTGAAACCTTTAATAACCAGCAGGTTAGTGCCGCCAGCACCACCAGTTCAATTAACTGGCCGGCAGGTGGCAGGGCCATTGCCAGCACAATAAACACCAGCCAGCCCAGAAACTTGGCAACCGGGTCTTTGTCGCGCCAGCGGCTCTGGTAACTTAACCGGTCAATCCCGCTCAGCACGGCTCGCCTTCCCTTTCCAGTAACCGAGGATGTAAAAAATGACTGCTGTGCCCAGCGCACCCTGCAAAGTAAATAACAGGCTTTCTATTTCACCGCTGGCGGGTTCATACAATGGCTGAAACCAGGGGTGATACGCAGGGTCTATCACTTTTATTTGTTCTTCCGCCTGGTTATCCGAACCGCCATATTCACCGCCATGGTTAATAAAGAACGGCATCACCATGAGCGCCACCACCAGCACAATCAACGTCACTGTTTTTTTCATTGCAGTGCCCCCCCTGATGTAATGAGGTGGCGTTTGGTGAGCTGGTCATAAATCAGTACCGTCAGGAACCCTTCGGCAATGGCAATAGGAATTTGAGTCAGGCAGAAAATGCCCATAAATTTCAGTGTGGAACCGGCCGCGCCATTTACCGGGTCCGGGAAGGCCACCCCAAGCTGCACTGAAGTAACAAAATAGGTCACTAAGTCTGCCACCACGGCACACAGGAACACCCCGACGTCGTTACGCAGCCCGGTTTTACAGGCAAGCCGCCACACCAGCCAGCCCGCGAACGGCCCGACCACCGCCATGGAGATCCCGTTTGCCCCAAGCGTTGTCAGCCCGCCGTGAGCCAGTAACAGCGCCTGGAAGAGCAGCACAATGGCCCCCAGCAAGGACACAACGCCGGGCCCAAACAGAATGACTGCCAGCCCGACACCAGTTGGGTGTGAGCAACTGCCGGTTACCGAAGGGATTTTGAGTGCCGAAAGCACAAAAATAAACGCGCCGCACAACGCCAGCAGCACTTTCTGGTGGCTGTCCTGGCTGACAATCTGGCGCAACCGCACCAGCCCGTACCACAGGCAGGGTAAAAACAACACCCACCAGGCCAGCGCCCACAGTGGCGGTAAAAAGCCTTCCATGATGTGCATGGCAAAGGCCTGTTCCGGGGCCAGCAGCATCAGAATGCCCAGCGCCAGGCCACTAAAAGACAGCCGTTTTAACTGTTGTTCCATGATTCACTCCTGATATCCCACTGCTTATTGACCAGAATGGTCGAAAAGTAGGGAAGCGGTTCATCGTCCGGCACTGCAGACAAGTCACGCCAGCAACGCTCACCCGGCAAGGTGGCTTCGGCCATCATCACTGCATGGTCAATCACGCCGCAGGACTGCAACAACGCTTTAATTGCCGGGAAGCGCCCGTAAACTTTCATCATTACCACGCAATCGTGGCGCTCCAGGGTGTCGCGCAGGTGTTGTTCACTGGCGTTACAGGCAACAATGGCCAGTGACTGCTGGTCCATTGCCAGCGGCAGCGCGGCGGCAGAGGCAATGGCTAACACCGATGTCACGCCAGGGACAATTTCCAGCCAGTCCGGGCGGCCAAGGCGTGCCAGTAACCACACCCAGGTGCTGAACAGCATGGCATCGCCCAGAGTAATAAACCCTACCTGTTTACCCGCCTGAACTTCGCGCGCCAGCGTGCCAGCCACTTCATCCCATACCGCAGCTTTGGCATCGTTATCTGCACTCATCGGGAAATGGCAGGTGTGCACTTCGGTGGTTTCACTCAGCCAGGGGCGCACAATGCTCAGCGCCAGGCTGTCTGCGCCTTTACGCCCTGCCGGGGCATACAGGCAGTCCAGCTTGCCAAGAATGCGTGCGGCCCGCACAGTAATCAGGTCGCTGGCGCCAGGACCGGTGCTGATGGCATATAACCGCCCACTCATGCCGCCACCTCCTGAGTACCCGCTGCCAGAGCCTGCTGCAAATGGGCAACAAACCGGCTGCGAATCGCCGGGTTTTCCCCCAGCCCTTGCAGGCACACTTGTGCTGGAATGCCTGCCGCGGCAAAACAACTTTTCCATGAATCGGGCGCATCAGAAGCCATATCGTTAATGGCATGGTCACCGGCCACCAGCATCAGCGGCATCAGAACTACCCGGCGTACCCCTTGCTGTTGCATGCTGTGAACCAGTTGCCCCACTTCCGGGTAACTTTCCACCGCGCCAACCCGGGCAGGGAAATGGCAGGCCTGCATCATATGATCCAGGCAGGCATAAGCCGCAAACGCATGATGACTGGCGCCATGCCCCATAAACACCACTTGTTCGTCGTCAGCTAATGGCGGCATCTGGCTGCGCAGTGCCAGCATCAGTTGCTGGTAATCTTCAAAAGTGCTGAGCAGTGGCGTGCCAAGCGACAGGCGGGCGAAATGCCCTTGCCAAAGTGCGGCATCCCGCACCACTTTTTCGTATTCGTCGCCATTAATGATGTGCAGCGACTGAATGGCGACATCCTGGTAGCCTTGCTCTGCCAGTTGTTGCAAGGCCTGCGCGGGTGACGGTATCACCAGCCCGTCGCGCCTTGCCAGCTTGCGGATAATCATGCCGGAGGTAAAAGCACGCAACAGCGTGCGGTCCGGGCAACTGGCCGCCAGCGCCTGCTCACAGGCAACAATATTTTTCTCCAGCGTATCGTGGTAGCTGGTGCCAAAACTCACCACCAATAATGCTTTTTTCATACTGTTGTTCTCCTGTTACTTAGCGCACTGTGTTGCGGGTTAAACGGTGATGCCAGCCAGTCCTGTAACTTGCGGGTAAAGGCCTCCGGCCCGCCCAGCACCTGGGTTTCCGGCACGCTTTCCTGGGGCCGGGTCACCACAATGCAGGGGATGGCGGCCTGAAGAGCCGGTACAATTTTGTCGAGGTAGCCGCCCTGAATGCCGGATTCTTTGGTAATCACCACATCCGGGGAGCAAAACTGATACAGCGCCTGGTTAAATGCCGCGTTAAACGGCCCTTTCATGGCAAAAATATTCTCCGGGCCAAGGCCCAGTTGCTCGCACTGGGCAATGACAGACGCCACGGGCAGAACACGCACCAGCCAGGTTTTGCCCGGCAGCCCTGCCTGCCAGCGGGCCAGGTCTTTACTGCCTGTGGTTAACAACACGCGCGGGCCCAGTGCCCCGGCGATGCCACAGGCTTCTTCAATATTTGCCACCTTGTGTAATAACGGGTGGGAAACGCAATCCAACTGGCTGGGGCGGCGATAACGGCTGTAGGCGATACCGGTTTGCTGGCAGGCCTGCCAGGCATTACGGCTAATTTCCTGGGCATAGGGGTGGGTGGCATCAACCAGCCAGTTAACCCTGAGGCTTGCAAGTAATTCAGCCAGTTGCCCGGCATCCAGCCGCCCGCACAACACGGAACCTTTGCGCACCTGAGCCAGCCGGGCTCCGGCTTCTGTCGCGACAGACAGGGTGTAAGGCACCGCCGCCATTTCCAGTTGCTGGCAAATCGGCGTGGCATCGCTGGTGCCGCCCAGAACCAGGACATGGTTCATAGCCGGTAACCACGCGGTGTTATCATCAGCCCGTCTTTTACATAGGTAGTGGCATTTCCCACCACCACCAGGCTGGTCATATCGACCGGGTCATAATCCATATCCGCAAGCGTTGTCAGCCATTTTTCTTCTTTCTTGCGCCCGGCGGCTTTCACCACACCAACCGGAGTAGCCGGGTTTTTCACCGTCATCAGCAAATCAAAGGCGCGCGCCAGGTGGCCCTCACGCCCGCGGCTGCGCGGGTTATAAAAACAAATCACAAAGTCTGCTTCCCCGGCGGCAATAATGCGTTTTTCAATTACTGGCCAGGGCGTGAGTAAATCGCTCAGGCTGATATGGCAAAAGTCGTGCATCAGGGGGGCGCCGAGCAACGCAGCAGCAGCGATGCTGGCAGTCATTCCGGGCACGACCCGCACTTCAATACCCGCCTGTTGCTGGCTCACCAGTTCTAAAATCAGGCCAGCCATTCCGTAAATACCGGCATCACCGCTACTGACCAGAGCCACGTTGTGGCCTTCTTTGGCAAGGTCAATCGCCGTTTGGCAGCGCTCGATTTCTTTGCACATACCGGTTTTAATCACCTGTTTATCGCCAGTAAACGCTTTCACCAGGTGGGTGTAGGTTTTGTAGCCCACGATAATATCTGCCGCCGCCAGCGCTTCAGTGGCTTCGACGGTCATCATGGCCTGGGAGCCCGGCCCTATTCCGATTACGGTTAACATCAGTGCACAACTCCTAAAGTCAGGGTAACGCCTTGTTCACGCAAGGTTTCCCCAAGTAAATGACCACCACTCATCAGCCAGGCGACCGGGCCGGAAACACTGCCGACCCCGGCAACCTCGCGCACAAACGCCGAAACAGGGAAATGCGCTTCGCCAGGTTGTAGTTCGTTAGCGGAAAAAATTTCAAATGGCACCTGGTAACATTGCGCAAGTGCCTGCAGGCCAGGTTCGTCCTGCTTCAAATCGATACTGCCAATGGCGCGTAATGCGAGTGAATCCAGGCGGCGGGCCTGCAACTGTTCAGCCACCAGTTTGTGCAACACAGTGAAAGGCGTATTCCGGCGGCAACCAATACCCGCGACAATGCGGCGGGGAACCAGTTTAAAGACCGGGCAGTTAACTTCTGGCAGGGTATCGCGCAGCGTGACGCACACCAGCGCATCGAGCCGGGGTAACGCGCTCAACTCAGCCACGTTGATAAACCCGTCAGTGGTCACCTGGTGCTGTTGGCTGGCAAAGTCATCATCCCACCACAGCCCCACCCGCTGCCCGCTCACCAACATTTGGTTGATGGTTTTTACCCCTTCACGCAGGTTTTCCATACCGGCGTCCAGTTGGCTTGCCAGGGTGTCCAGAGCCGCCAGACCATTCACATCTGTTGCCGTGGTAATTACCGGGTCTGCCCCCAGTACACCGGCAAGGTAGCAGGCCAGAGCATTCGCCCCGCCCATATGCCCGGAAACCAGGCTAATCACATGCTGGCCGCGCTCATCAATAACCACTACCGCCGGGTCAGACATTTTGTCTTGCAGAAGTGGCGCTATCATGCGCACCGCAATGCCCGTCGCACCGATAAAAATTAATGCGGAATGCACCGGGAACGCGTCTTTTACGGTTTGAGCGAAGCTGGTCATAAACGGGCGAAACCCCGTTTTCAGTAACCGTTCACTGGTAAAACAGGTTATTGGTAATACAGCCCGCAGCCGTTCTGCCAGTGCCACGCCACCAGGCGTCAGGCAGAACAACACCAACGATTCAGGCCTGACGGTATTCATGGCTAAACCCGGCATCATAAAGTTTGGAGTAGTGGTATTCCTCGCCCAGAAACGCCCCCACCAGTATTAGTGCGGTTTTGCGTATTCCGGCGGCCCTTACTTTTTCGCTGATATCTGCCAGCGTCCCCCGTACTACCAGGCGCTCCGGCCAGGTGGCTTTGTACACCACAGCTACTGGGGTTTCTGGTGGGTAACCGCCCTCTGTCAGGCGCTCCGCCACCCGGTTAATTCGCTGCACGGACAAGAAAATCGCCATGGATGTCTGGTGGGCGGCAAAGCTCTCCAGTTGCTCTTTCTCTGGCACGGGTGTGCGCCCTTCCAGGCGAGTGATTATCAGGCTCTGGGAAACTTCCGGTACGGTGTATTCCACACCGAGATCTGCGGCGGCACCCAAAAAGGCACTGACCCCGGGCACCACTTGCCAGCTAATCCCCCGCGCAGACAGCATTTCACCTTGCTCGCGCACCGAGCCATAGAGTGATAAATCCCCGGTTTGCAGGCGAACCACACACTTGCCATTGCGCACACCGTCTTCCATCAGGCCAATAATGGCTTCCAGCGCCAGGCTTGCGCTGTCGTGACATTGCGCCTGCGGGCACCACTCAAGCAGTTCCGTATTAATTAACGACCCCGCATAAATGACGATGTCGGCCTGCTGTAACAGCCGGTAGCCTTTCAGCGTAATCAGCTCTTTGTCGCCAGGGCCTGCGCCAACAAACCAGACGCCCGGAGATGCCAGTTCAGACATGGTTGCCCTCCTTCAGGCAGGAAATCACAAAAGTTGGATTGTTCGGTTTGAAATAGTGCCCTTCACCCAGCGCCACCATAGATGATGCCTGGATCTGAACGCACTCCAGCGCACTGACAGGCAGGTTGCCAAGCAGTGTGAATGCCTGCATCAGGTTTTCATGCAGAATAAAGGTCATGACCAGGCGGCCACCGGGAACCAAATGTTCCAGTGACCAGTGCAGTAAGGACGCCAGTTGGCCACCACTGCCGCCAATAAAAATGGCATCGACCTGTAAATCGCAACTGACCGGTGCCTGTGCCGCTATGACCTGCACATTTTCACAGGCGAAATGGCTGCGGTTGGTGTGCAACAGCGCCAGCGCCGCTGCATCCCGTTCAATAGCAATCACCTGCAACCCGGGCCAGGTCATCGCGGCTTCCAGCGATACACTGCCAGTGCCTGCGCCCACATCAATAAAGGTTTCCGCACTGTGCAGTTGCAGGCGGGAGAGAACCAGCGCCCGCACCGGCTCTTTGGTCATGGGCACGCGCTCACCGCGCAAAAAATGGGCATCATTCATTGAGGATCACCACAACGTTCATATCAAAGTCTCCGGTTACCACAGATGCGGGCAACCGCCGGATACGCTCATTCTCCAGCGAGAGGTTTTCACCAATGATCATGGTGCGGTGCCCTGCGCCCCAGGCTACCAGGTGACGGGCGATTTGCGCCGGGCCATTGTTGCGGTCTGTTACCATGGCCACTTTGTTGTGGCGCAGCAGGTTTTCGTAATCCACTTCCCGCCCGTGGCTGCTGGTCAGCCAGATGTCGTTCATGTCCACTCCGGCTTTAGCACACAGGTATTGCATGGCGCTTACTCCGGGGATCACATCAATATTTTCACGCCCAAAATGGCAACACAGGCGCTTACCAATCCCGAACAACATTGGGTCGCCAGACGCGAGCAGCACGACATCCTGCTGCTGTACGCCTTCCAGCCACGCCACCAAAGCGGCGATATCTGCCGTGAGCAGGTGTGTTTCGCCTTCAAATGCTTCAAACAATTCGAGATGCCGCCTGCCGCCGACCAGCACGTCTGCACAGGCGATGGCCTGGCGTGCCTGTTGTGTCAGCAATGCAAGGTTACCAGGCCCAATGCCCACGACAGTAATCATTGGAATGCCTCCTGAATCACCGCCAGAGGGCGGCTACTGCCAAGCAGTTGTTGTTCAAACGAGAAAAGAATGGCGTCGCACTGCGGGGGAGACTGGGTGAAGCGCAACATGTCCTGGACCCGGGCACAAACCCGTTGTGCCAGCTCAGGGTAAATCCGTGTGTAACCCGCGCAGTCAATCAGTGGCAGCGCGGCTTCTGTGGTGTCGCATTCACTGACTGCACGCAACAACGCCAGCGGCGCGCCCATCAGCGCAAGGTGGGCGACCAGCACCTCCATCCGGGCATCGGCAATATGGCTGTGGGTATGAAAAATACCGGCGGCGACTTTGATCAACTTGCCCGGGTGCCCAACCAGCAAAACGCGTTTAAACCCCAGCCGCACAGTTTCCTGAACCATGTAGCCAACAAAGTTGCTCATGGTGACCACCATACCCGGGTCCAGGTGCAGGCTTTCCCGCACAAAGCGCTCGCCATGGTTGCCCGGCACCAGAATGACATTCTCCCGGCCTTCTGCGCGTTTTTGCTCCAGCTCAATCACCAGCGCCCGTTTCCAGCTCTCTTCAGACATCGGCGTGACTATGCCCGTCGTGCCAATAATGGAAATGCCCCCCTGAATACCGAGCCGGGCATTCATGGTTTTCTTTGCCCGGTCTTCCCCTTCCGGTGCGAAAATTTCAACTTCGGCCCCACGTTGCGGCCCAATGACTTCACGCACCGCGGCTTCTATGGTTTGCCGGGGTGTGCGGTTAATGGCTGGTTCCCCCGGCGCCAGGCCAATTCCCGGGCGGGTAACCACGCCGATGCCTGCGCCGCCTTTCAGCGTGATTGCCCCCGAGTCATTCAGGCTAACCCGGGCAAAAATCAGCATACCGTGGGTGGCATCAACATCATCGCCCCCGTCTTTACGAATGGCGGCGGTGGCCTGCTGGCCTTCAATTACCGGCAATTCCACATTCAAGTGCAGGGTGATACCAGACGGCGTGGTAATAGAAACCTGGTTAATTACCTGCTGGCGCAGCACCATTAACGCTGCAACCCGGGCGGCGGCGGTTGCGCAGGAACCGGTGGTATAGCCTTTGCGCAAGGCTTTCCCGTTGTGCCAGACAGTATCGGCCAGGCTGAAATCAGTCATCGCCCGCCTCCATGGTGTAGAGCACGGCGTTAACAATGGCCGCAGCCACATTGCTACCGCCTTTGCGCCCACGGGCTGCAATGCCCGGCAGGCCACTGTCTATCAGGGCCTGTTTGGATTCAGCCGCCCCCACAAAACCCACCGGTACGCCAATGACTGCGGCAGGTTGTTCACCACTTTCCAGCAGGCGGAATAGCGCTGTGGGCGCATTGCCAAAAACAAAGATTTTCTCGCCCGGCATAGCCAGAGCGACATCAACCGCTGCCATTGAGCGGGTAATACCTTTTTCTTTTGCCACTGCCGCCACTTGTGGGTTGCTGATAAAACAGTGGCTGGCAACATGGTGCCGGGCAAGGCGGGTCTTGTTGATACCGGAGAGCGCCATGGTGGTGTCGGTAAACAGCGTACAACCGCGGCGCAGGGCGGCATCCAGCACAGTAATGATTTGTGGTGAAAACCATAAGGTTTCCAGCCAGTCGAAATCTGCCGTGGTGTGAATAACCCGTTTGATAACCGCTTCCTGGCGTGGGTCACTACACTGCCAGCCGGGGTGTTCAGCGGCAATTATCTCGCTGATTATCTCGAAGCTGCGGCTTTCAATGAGCAAAGGTTGTTGAATGTAGTCCATTGGGTTCTCCTGCCATCACACCGTGAGCGTGAAGGCGATACGGATAAGGGCAAACAGCACCAGTGCCAGGCCGGAAGCGACCATCAGCATGCGCACGGACGCCGGGATGTCATCCGGGGTTATTTCGCGCAGGTTTTCGCCAATCCAGGGTTTCTCTACCCGTTCGCCAAAATAGTTATTTGGCCCGCCAAGGCGCACCCCCAGAGCCCCGGCCACCGCGCCTTCAGACCAGGCGCAATTCGGGCTGCTGTGCTGTTTTCTGTCGCGCCAGCCAATACGCAACGCGCTAAGGCCATTGAACTGGCAGAGCCTGGCTGCCGCACTCAGCAACAGCCAGCCAATGCGTGCGGGCAGGTAATTGGCCACGTCATCCATACGTGCAGACACCAGGCCGATATCTTTGTAACGTGCGTTTTTGTAACCCACCATGGAATCCAGGGTATTCACGGCTTTGTACGCCATTGCCAGCGGCGCACCGCCCAGCATCAGGAAAAACAGGGGGGCGATAACACCATCAACACTGTTTTCTGCCACCGTTTCGACCACTGCCCGGGTAATTTGCGGTGGCTGGAGTTGCGAGGTATCACGCCCGACTATCCAGCTCAGTTTTTCCCGGCTCAGCGGTAAATCCCCTTTGCGCAGAGCCTGCTCAACTTCCCCGGCACTTTCAGCCAGGCAACGCCCGGCCAGCAGGGTAAAGATCATCCAGGTATTGACCACCCAGCCGAGCAGTGGATGAACACGTTCTGCCAGAACCAAAACACCCCAGCTGACACCACCCGTAACCGCCACCACTACCAGCCACATCACACCGCCCCCCCAGCGCAATGCCCGGGGTGAATGGCAAACATGGCGGACAGCGCGCTGCAGCAGGTTAACCAGGTTGCCCATCCAGCGCACCGGGTGAGGCCAGTGGTGCGGGTCACCCAGCCAGTAATCCAGCAGAGCGGCAACACACCAGGCGGAAAGCCAGGAAAACAGTGACATCATTGCAGGCTCCTTGCGGTAGTGAACCAGCGGTTAAGCATGGCCGGGCGCTGGGCAAAATGGAGGTGCAGGTAACTGGCAAAGGTGTTGCCCTGCTGCCAGCCGCCTTCCCACTGGCGCACCACCTGGCCGTCGCGCACTTTGCGGCACTGTTGGCGGGTGGGCAGTGAAGTGGTGAATTCAGAGTAATGAAATTCATGGCCGCGCAATGTTTCACCTGCTGCGGCGAGCAGGGTGTCGTGGCTTGCAGTTGCTTCGCAATACCCAAACCGCCTCAGCCGGTTACCCATGGTGCTGTGCCCGGCCAGCACGCCGCACATGGGGTGCGTTTGCCCGTCTGCATCTGCCAGTGAGCCACCCAGGTACATTAACCCGCCGCACTCGGCATACACGGGCACCCCGCGCGCCGCTAGCTGTTTAACGGAATCCCGCATTGCGCTATTCGCCGCCAGTTGGCTGGCAAACATTTCCGGGTAGCCGCCCCCCAGCCACAGCATGTCACAGGCGGGCACTTGTGCGTCTTCCACCGGGCTGAATGGCACCAGCCGGACGCCTGCCTGTTCAAGAATGTCGAGGTTATCCTGGTAGTAAAAGTGAAAGGCATCATCCTGCGCAATGGCCATGGTCAGCCCGCCGGCCAGGGCCTGGTCCGGGAGTGATAACGGTGCGCAGAGCTGGCTTTGCAAAGGGCGGCAACAGTTAAGCAGAGCCGGGAGGTTAACCGTTTTTTCCAGCACGGCAGCCAGTTGCTGCCAGGGTGCCTGGCTAACCCCTGAAGCAGACGCGCCCACTAACCCCAAATGGCGGGATGGCAGGTGGAGTTCAGGCAGTTCAGGAACATAGCCCAGCACCGGTACGCGGCAATAACGGCCAAGCGCGGCACTAAGCTGGCGGAAGTGATTATCGGTATTGACCCGGTTGATTATGACCCCGGCAATGTTGACGCCCGGGGCAAAATCACAAAAGCCATTAAGGGTTGCCGCCAGAGAGGTGGATACGCCTTTGCCATCCATCAGCAAAATGACAGGAACACCCAGTAAACGCGCAATACCTGCGGTTGAGGCACAAAACGGGTCAAGGCCCAGGCCATCGAACAGGCCCATAACCCCTTCGATCACCCCAAGTGAGGTGGTTTCCATGGCCCGGCTGAACAATGCCCGAACGGTATCATCCGGCAGCATCCAGTTATCCAGATTGCGTGATTTCCGGCCAGAAATGGCGCTATGCCAGGTGGTATCGAGGTAGTCAGGGCCAACTTTGAATGGCTGGGGAGCAAAGCCTTGTTGCCGCAAAAGCGCCAGCAAGCCAAGGGTTATGGTGGTTTTACCACAACCGCTTGAAGTGCCCGCCAGAATAAATGCCTGTTTTGCGCCTGTTGCCATTTTTACTTCCTTTTTGGCGGGAAATGGGCGCAACAAGCCAGGCGCATTCCCCTCAGGGCAATACGAGGCTGTAGACGCCCTTCCCTCCGAAGGTGTCATTTGCATCATCAGGCCGGTCTTCTGGCTTAGCGTCTTTCTTGCCCGCCCTTCCCAATCAGTCGATCAGTGGTATTGCGGGGTCGTCAGCATCACAGCAGCGGGGGCTGCGAGGGGTTTGCACCCTCTTCCCTACCTGTCAGGTAAAACCTGATGATGTCGGTTAAACTTTTTCGTACTGCACTACTTTTATGTACTGCGCTTCTTTCTGCGTTCTGTACTTTTTATGTACTGCTATTTACTGCGCTTTGGTGCGCAAACTCAGCGCCATCACGCAATCACACTTCGCTCTGGTAAATATCTCACTCAGGTAAATATCTGCCGAAAAAAGTGCTTTTTTACTGTCACTGACTATACGCCACTGAAAAAATAAAAACTGGTGCAGTTTACGGCTGTAATAACAAACAATTGTTGAGCTATAACAAATTATTGCCAGTTCTGTCAGACATATCTTAACAACAATAAGTACTTAACCAGAAAAACCCAGCCATGCAGGCAACAAAATATTGCTACCGTTAAACGTTGCTGGCTCACAGAATTTATACCTGGCAGGTGAAATAAACCCTGCGTGATCCACCCAAATATTTACTGGCAATTTATGGGTAAAAAACAGGTACAGCACCACATTACCCACATAAAACTATTGTGCCGGATATTAGCACCACACATTTACCGAATATGGGTTAACCAGACACTGAATACCGGTTAATCGGCCTCTTCTATTGCAAGGGAACGAAACATTTGTGGTGTTACCTGGTAAGTCTGGCGGAATACTTTGCAAAAATAACTGGTTTGGGAAAAACCCACATTTCTGGCGATACTGGCAATGCTCCAGTCACTGTGGCGTAGCATTTCTTTGGCATGTTCCATGCGCTGGCGGTTAACCCAGGCGTTAAAGCCAATCCCCTGATATTTTTTGAACAGCTTGCTGAAATAATAAGGGCTCAGGTACACGTGTGCAGCCACCTCTTCCAGGCGCAGTTCCTGTGACAAATTCGCTTCAATGTAGCGCAGCGCTTTTTTCATTTTGCTTTCATGGGGGTTTTGCGCACGGCTTCTGCCTGCTGAAGGTGGTACGTCTTCGTTATCGGTAATCACCAACAAACTCAGTTGTTTTTTCAGGCAGTTTTCTACAATCAAACGTAATAAGTCAGCAGATGCCGTTAACCGGGCATAATCCATTTCAGGTACTTTTTTGTATTCATTCACCAACTCAGGGTCTGTGCGCCAGTGGTCATCAACCGGGTGCAGGATATCGACCATTTCAATATCATCCGGAACACGTACTTGCCCGCACAGCACAAAACCCACCAGGTGACCGGCAATAACCAAAGGTATGGAAAAATCCGTCAGCCCGGCATGGCAACGATAAATACAAGGGTTACTGCTTTTAGATGCTTCAAGGCCGCCACAGCGGTCACTCATACGGCAGCGGCTGTGCCGTTCAGGGTCCTGGCGCATCAACTGGCAAAACGGCGTGAAGTTGAAGAGCTCAGAGATCTCTTCACCGTGGATATTAACCACCACAACCGCTAAATTTGTTGCCTGTGCAAAATCCTGGGCAATTTTATTGATGAGCTCTGAGCTAAGCACACTGGCAGAAATCATGATAAAACCCTCAGTCGATTCAGTCCGTTTATCTTCCGTGATTAAGCGCCTGCCCTGACAGGCGGGTTATGTGCCCTTTTGGGCCTGTTCTGTATGCACCCCATGTACTGCGCATGAGTTTTTCATACTTCATACATCACACTTCATATCGCTGGCATACCGATATTCTGGTTCACAGGCTTGCCTGACTGTTATGCGCACAACTAATTCGCACAATTAATTCACACAACTAACGTCGTACAACTGATATCGCACAACTACCTGTGGTGGCTCTTCCTGGCGGCGCACTTAACAACCCCCGGTTAAACGGTTCCAGCCCCAATATTATCCGGCGACGCTATTAGCAGGCCCCAGGTAGAAAGTTACATTTTAGTTAATTAAAATTAGCCAAAATGTTTCACCCTAAGTATTTTTTACTGCCCGACTCATTACGTGCAGTAAATTCCTTGCAAGAGGTAGTCTCATTCTCAAATGGAATACCTCCGGCCGCCATAACAATGGTTGATAATATCAGTAACAGGCAACCTCGTAGTGGCCTGTATGTCACAAAAAACAGTAACTTTTTACATACTGAAAATGAAACTGTTCAGCAGTTTAGAACTATTTTGCTAATTCCTTTTCATTACTCAACTCGTTAATTAGCGTGACTAATAAAAACTGAGGTATTAAAAATGCGTATTACTGCTTTTGCTTGTGTGGCTGAAAACCCCCAGGAGGGAGCCTGCTTAAACATAACAGGCCACCTGGTTACCTGGGAGAAAAAATCTCAATTACATGAAAACGGATCACAAAATATTTTATAAAATTTCACCAGTTACGTTTTTTTTGCGAGCCGCTCAGACCGTTTTCTTTTCATCCGTTTTACAGGTATTACAGGGCAGGTTTTTCCCTATGAGGTAGCTATAACAGGCAGCGCCCAGGCAGGCACCCACCACAGGGGCAATAATCGGAATAAAAAAGTACGGGATATCACGCCCGCCGGTCATTGCTATTTTCCCCCAACCCGCAAAAAAGGTGAAAATTTTCGGGCCAAAGTCACGCGCGGGGTTCATGGCAAACCCGGTTAGCGGGCCCATAGCGGCACCGATAACCGCCACCAGAATACCAATCAGCAGTGGCCCCAGTGCACCACGCGGCACGCCGTTACCGTCATCGGTCAGCGCCATAATCAGGCACATTAAAATCGACGTAATCACCACTTCCACCAGCGCGGCCTGCCAGACACTGATGTCTGCCGCCGGGTAGGTACTGAAAATGCTGGCAAGTTGCAGGCTTTCCTGGCTACCACGCACCATTTGGTGGGCGGCTTCATAATCCAGGAACATGTTACGGTAGAGAAAATATGCCAGTGCCGCGCCACAGAACGCCCCGGCAATCTGGGCTATGCTGTACGGCAGCACTTTTTTACCGGGGAAACAGGCAAACAGCCAAAGCGCAACGGTAATTGCCGGGTTCAGGTGCGCGCCGGAGATCCCGGCAGTGAGGTAAACCGCCAGGGAAATACCCAGCCCCCACACCACGCAGATTTCCCACAGACCAAAGCTGGCGCCAGCCACTTTTAATGCACAAAGGCAGCCAGCACCAAAGAATAAAAACAGCCCAGTTCCCAGAAATTCAGCAATACACTGTACCTTTAGTGAATCATTCATAATGTCACCTATTTTTTACCGGATGTTTCACCGGCGTATCACTACGCCAGGCAGGGTAACTCGCTATACCGCTTTTCACTGCGACACCAGGTGCCATGCAAAATAGCAAGAGGACAACGCGTTGAACTATAGAAATGCCGGGCCGGAAAGTGTTGGCTATCTGTGATACGGGCAAGCGCAAAAATTAGCCAGGGCATAACAAATTTTTGCTCATACTTTTTTAACCATACCCTTACTGGCCTGAGATATAACGCTATATCGCCAGTTGAAATAACAACATTATTTTGCGAATAAAATATAATTTATTTGCAGCCTCCCTCTCATTTATTCGCCATGTTTAATCGGCATTTCCTTTCACAGGAGGATATTTTTGCGAGAGGCATCTCAAATATAAAAAATACAGAATAAAAATTGTAAACCTGCAATGTTAAAAACGAATAAATACTATCACAAAAAATAAATAAAACTCAATAAAATCAAAATAATATAAAATTTAATGGCAATTTTTTATTATCGCCATATTAATAATTTTCCTAATAAATACCCAACACAGCCATTATTTTCAGTTGCTTATTTGTATAGTCAGAAAATTGTAAAAGTTTGCCGAGGTTTATATGCAACAAGAAGCGCTAGGAATGGTTGAAACAAAAGGATTAACCGCCGCCATAGAAGCCGCTGACGCCATGGTTAAATCCGCAAACGTTGAATTAATTGGCTACGAGAAAATTGGTTCCGGTTTGGTCACCGTCATGGTTCGTGGCGATGTTGGTGCCGTAACCGCAGCAACCGATGCCGGTGCAGCAGCCGCAGCAGCGGTGGGCGAAGTGAAATCCGTTCATGTTATTCCCCGCCCTCACTCAGAAGTCGAAAAATTCCTACCCAGCAAGGGAGTTAGCCAATGAGTACCAATGATCTGGTGGAACAAATCATGGCGCAGGTGATTGCCAAAGTGAACCACCTGGCATCACCGGCATCTCCCCCTGAATCACAAGAACCGAGAGGAAAGGCTATGGCCGAAAAGACCTGTAGTTTAACCGAGTTTGTCGGTACGGCCCCCGGTGACACCGTTGGCCTGGTTATCGCAAATGTTGACAGCGCGTTGCTGGAAGCAATGAAGCTTGAAAAGCGTTACCGCTCAATTGGCATTCTGGGGGCACGTACCGGTGCCGGGCCACATATTATGGCCGCAGACGAAGCCGTAAAAGCGACAAACACTGAAATTGTCAGCATTGAACTGCCGCGTGATACCAAAGGCGGTGCGGGTCATGGCTCACTGATTATTCTTGGGGCAAATGATGTCTCTGACGTAAAACGCGCCATCGAAGTTGCCCTGAAAGAGCTGGAACGGACATTTGGCGATGTCTATGCCAACGAAGCCGGTCATATTGAATTGCAGTACACCGCCCGCGCCAGCTACGCGCTGGAAAAAGCATTTGGTGCTCCGGTGGGTAAATCATGCGGTGTCATTGTTGGCGCTCCGGCGTCCATAGGCGTGCTGATGGCAGATACCGCGTTGAAATCAGCCAATGTGGATGTGGTTGCCTACAGCTCCCCTGCTCATGGCACAAGTTTCAGTAACGAAGCCATTCTGGTGATTTCCGGTGACTCCGGCGCAGTACGCCAGGCCGTTATCTCTGCCCGGGAAATCGGCAAAACCGTGCTGGGTACGATGGGTGATACGCCCAAAAATGACTTCCCCTCATATATTTGATATCAGGTGAGGCACTCATGAAATCAAAACGCTTTGAAGCGCTGGCGAAACGCCCTGTAAACCAGGACGGCTTTGTAAAAGAATGGATCGAGGAAGGCTTTATTGCCATGGAAAGCCCGAATGATCCCAAACCCTCCATTACCATTCAAAACGGCGTTGTCACCGAACTGGATGGCAAACCGCAGGCTGAGTTTGATCTGATTGATCACTTTATTGCCCGTTACGGCATCAATCTTGACCGTGCAAAAGAAGTGATGGCAATGGATTCCGTCAAACTGGCCAACATGCTGTGTGACCCGAATATTAAACGCAGCGAGATTGTCCCCCTTACCACCGCCATGACTCCGGCAAAAATTGTTGATGTGATGTCGCAAATGAATGTGGTGGAAATGATGATGGCGATGCAGAAAATGCGCGCCAGACGCACCCCTTCCCAACAAGCGCATGTCACTAACGTAAAAGATAACCCGGTACAAATTGCCGCCGATGCCGCAGAAGGTGCCTACCGCGGGTTTGATGAACAGGAAACCACTGTTGCCGTCGCCCGTTACGCGCCTTTTAACGCGATTGCGCTACTGGTGGGTTCACAGGTTGGGCGCCCGGGCGTACTCACCCAGTGTTCACTGGAAGAAGCTACCGAACTGAAACTGGGTATGCTGGGCCACACCTGCTATGCCGAAACCATTTCAGTTTACGGCACCGAACCCGTCTTCACCGATGGCGATGACACGCCCTGGTCTAAAGGGTTCCTTGCTTCATCCTATGCTTCCCGTGGGTTAAAAATGCGTTTTACATCGGGCTCTGGCTCGGAAGTGCAAATGGGTTATGCGCAGGGTAAATCCATGCTGTACCTGGAAGCACGCTGCATTTACATCACTAAAGCTGCAGGTGTGCAGGGGCTGCAAAATGGCTCAGTAAGCTGCATTGGTGTGCCCTCTGCTGTGCCATCCGGTATTCGTGCAGTGCTGGCCGAAAACTTAATTTGCGCCTCGCTGGATTTGGAATGCGCATCCAGTAATGACCAAACCTTTACTCACTCAGACATGCGCAGAACCGCGCGCCTCCTGATGCAGTTCCTGCCCGGCACTGACTTTATCTCTTCCGGTTATTCCGCCGTGCCGAACTACGACAACATGTTTGCGGGTTCCAATGAAGATGCCGAAGATTTCGACGACTACAACGTCATTCAGCGGGACCTGAAAGTAGACGGCGGGTTACGCCCGGTGCGGGAAGAAGATGTAGTTGCGGTCAGGAATAAAGCAGCGCGCGCCTTACAGGCGGTATTTGCCGGTATGGGCCTGCCGCCAATTACCGACAACGAAGTGGAAGCCGCCACTTACGCCCACGGTTCCAAAGACATGCCTGAGCGCAACATCGTCGAAGACATCAAATTCGCCCAGGAGATCATCAATAAAAACCGTAATGGCCTGGAAGTGGTTAAGGCACTGGCTCAGGGCGGGTTCCCCGATGTCGCCCAGGACATGCTGAATATGCAAAAAGCCAAGCTCACCGGTGATTACCTGCACACCTCCGCCATTATTGTTGGCGACGGCCAGGTGTTGTCTGCGGTTAACGATGTCAATGATTACGCTGGCCCGGCAACAGGCTACCGGTTGGAAGGCGCTCGTTGGGATGAAATCAAAAATATCCCGAATGCGCTCGATCCCAATACGCTGGGTTAAGGGGAAAAACATGGAAATCAATGAGCAACTACTGCGGCAAATAATTGAAGATGTGCTGAAAGATATGGGAACCACAGAAACCCAGGCGTCTTTTACTCAACCTGCGGCTTCTTCCTCCAGTGCGTCAACCGCCCCTTCACAACCTCAGGGTTCATTCCTGACTGAAACCGGTGAAGCCCGGCCTGGCACCGCGAAAGATGAAGTGGTGATTGCGGTTGGCCCGGCATTTGGGTTGTCGCAAACCGTAAATATTGTGGGGATCCCGCACAAAAGTATTCTGCGTGAAGTTATTGCCGGCATTGAAGAAGAAGGCATCAAAGCCCGTGTTATCCGCTGTTTTAAATCTTCCGATGTGGCATTTGTGGCTGTAGAAGGCAACCGCCTGAGTGGTTCCGGCATCTCGGTGGGGATTCAGTCTAAAGGCACCACGGTAATTCACCAGCGTGGTTTACCGCCGTTGTCTAACCTGGAACTGTTCCCCCAGGCACCGCTGTTAACCCTGGAAACCTACCGGCAAATAGGCAAAAACGCCGCGCGCTATGCACGCAATGAATCACCACAACCAGTGCCAACCCTCAATGACCAGATGGCGCGGCCTAAATACCAGGCGAAATCCGCCATTCTGCACATTAAAGAAACCAAATACGTAGTGAATGGCAAAAATGCCCAGGAACTACGGGTGAGTTTATGAGGGAGAACAGGATGAACGCTGAAGCAATTGAAACCATGGTGCGCGACGTGCTTAGCCGTATGAATAACCTGGCTGAACATGCTCCGGGCACGTCTGCGCCGCCTTCAGGCAGCGCGAACCCCCAACAGCAGGCGCGTGTCAGTGATTACCCACTGGCAAATAAACACCCGGAATGGGTGAAAACAGCCACCAATAAAACGCTGGACGACATTACGTTACAGAGCGTGCAGGCCGGGCAAATTACCGCCCAGGATATGCGTATTACACCAGAAACTCTGCGTATTCAGGCGGCCATTGCGCGTGATGCCGGGCGTGACCGGCTGGCAATGAATTTTGAGCGGGCCGCCGAACTCACTGCCGTACCGGATGACCGTATTCTGGAAATCTACAACGCACTACGCCCTTACCGCTCCACCAAAGAAGAGCTGATAGCCATTGCTGACGACCTGGACCACAGTTACCACGCAAAAACCTGTGCAGCATTTGTGCGGGAAGCGGCTGAGTTGTACGTACAGCGCCGCAAACTCAAAGGTGACGACTGAACAGTCAGAGGGTATTTATGCGCTATATCGCAGGTATTGATATTGGCAACGCCTCTACGGAAGTGGCACTGGCCTGCCAGCAGAGCAGTGGTGAACTGCGTGTTGTAGCCAGTGCCCTGGCGGAAACCACAGGAATAAAGGGCACATTGCGCAATGTGTTTGGTGTGCGCGAAGCCCTGGAGCAGGCAAGCCAAAAAGCCGGTATTCCCCTGAGCGATATAGCGCTGATCCGTATCAATGAAGCCACACCGGTAATTGGCGATGTGGCGATGGAGACCATCACCGAAACCATCATCACTGAATCCACCATGATAGGGCACAACCCCAAAACCCCGGGTGGTGCCGGGTTGGGTGTGGGCCTGACGATTACACCGGATGAACTGATGTCGCGCCCGGCAGACCAGAATTACATTCTGGTGGTTTCCGCCGGGTTTGACTTTGCCGATGTTGCACAAATCGTTAATTCTGCACGGCGGGCAGGCTACGCCATCACTGGCGTTATCCTGCAACGCGACGACGGCGTTCTGGTCAGTAACCGGTTAGAGCACCCTCTGCCTATTGTGGATGAAGTGCAGTTTATTGAACGCATTCCGTTAGGCATGCCCGCCGCAGTTGAAGTTGCCCTGCCCGGGCGGGTGATTGAAACATTGTCTAACCCCTACGGTATCGCCACTGTTTTCAGCCTGAATGCCAAAGAAACACAGAACGTGGTTCCCATGGCACGGGCATTAATTGGCAACCGCTCCGCCGTCGTGATTAAAACCCCGGAAGGCGATGTCAAAGCGCGCACCATTCCCGCCGGCCACCTTGAGTTACAGGCCGCCGGGCGGACTGCCCGGGTTGATGTTGCCGCCGGTGCCGAAGCAATTATGCAGGCGGTTAATTCACTACCGGCACTGGACAACGTAACAGGTGAAGCCGGGTCCAACATTGGTGGCATGCTGGAGCATGTGCGCCAGACCATGGCAGAGCTCACCAATAAACCAGCCAGTGAAATTGCCATTCAGGATGTACTGGCCGTAGATACCGCCGTACCGGTCAGTGTGACTGGTGGGCTGGCAGGAGAATTCGCCCTGGAACAGGCAGTGGGCATTGCTTCAATGGTGAAATCAGACCGGCTGCAAATGGCCCGGATTGCCCGCGAAATTGAGCAGACACTGCATGTCGAAGTACAAATTGGCGGAGCGGAAGCAGAAGCCGCCATTCTGGGCGCGCTGACCACCCCCGGCACCACTCGCCCACTGGCGATTCTTGACCTGGGCGCTGGCTCTACTGATGCCTCAATTATCAATGGCGAAGGCGACATCATTGCTACTCACCTGGCAGGCGCGGGGGATATGGTCACCATGATAATCAACCGCGAACTGGGTCTGGATGACCGCAACCTGGCCGAAGAAATCAAAAAATACCCGTTAGCAAAAGTAGAAAGCCTGTTTCACTTGCGCCATGAAGACGGCAGTGTGCAGTTTTTCCCCTCACCACTTTCGCCAGATGTGTTTGCCCGCTTATGCGTGGTGAAACCTGACGAACTGCTCCCCCTTCCCGGTGACCACTCACTGGAGAAAGTGCGCCAGATACGGCGCAGCGCAAAACAACGGGTATTTGTGACCAATGCGCTACGGGCGCTCGAGCGTGTCAGCCCCGGAGGCAACATTCGCAATATTCCTTTTGTGGTGCTGGTAGGCGGCTCTGCGCTGGATTTTGAAGTACCGCAACTGATTACCGATGCCCTGGCCCATTACCGACTGGTTGCCGGGCGCGGCAATATCCGTGCCTGTGAAGGCCCGCGCAACGCGGTTGCTACCGGGTTGATTTTGTCGGGTAACCCGGGAGGTCACTTATGACCCTGGCAGAAGAGAGCCCGGCCATTGTGGTGTTTGGTTCACAAACTACCGAAGCCCACTGGCAGGAAGTGTTGTGGGGCATTGAAGAAGAAGGCATCCCCTGGGTCTGGTACCCCACAGAGGAAGAAAGTGCGCTGGCGGAATCTGCCTGGCAAGCCGCCAGCCAGTCACCATTACGGGTTGGCATTGGCTGCAACCCACAGCAACTGTTCGTGCATTACCAGCATCTGGACGCAGCCACCCCGCTGTTCCGGCTGTTAACCACAGATTCACCAGCTGAGGCCAGGCGTACCGGCCACAATGCTGCCCGGCTGGTTAAAGGGTTACCGTTTAAGTAACCCATTGATTATCAACAGGAGAAATGCAGCATGAATAACGCACTGGGTCTGGTAGAAACAAAAGGTCTCGTTGGGGCCATTGAAGCGGCAGATGCCATGGTCAAATCGGCCAATGTGCAACTTGTCGGCTATGAAAAAATCGGGTCGGGGCTGGTCACCGTAATGGTACGCGGTGATGTTGGCGCCGTGAAAGCCGCCGTGGATGCAGGCTCTGCCGCCGCCAGCGCAGTTGGCGAAGTGAAATCAAGCCATGTTATCCCGCGTCCACACAGTGATGTAGAAGCCATTTTACCCACATCAGCCTGATCTGGCAGGTAAGGGAGAACACCGTGAAAGCATCTTTGGGGTTACTGGAAGTGAGTGGTCTGGCACTGGCAATTAACTGCGCAGATGCCATGGCGAAAGCGGCCAGTGTTTCACTGGCCGGGCTGGAGAAAGCCCGTGGTGGTGGCTGGACAGTGATCAAACTGTTAGGTGATGTCGCCTCTGTTCAGGCGGCCATTACAACAGGTGCAGCACTGGCTCGCCAGCACCAGGGCCTGGTATCCAGCAAGGTCATTCCCCGCCCGGCGGAAGGGTTAGCCATTTTTATCCCCACGCCTGGCACCCCTAAAGCCCCTTCACCGGCAGGAACGCCACAACCCGGTTCAGCCCCTGTCGCTCCCCAGGCACCAACGGATGCCGGGAGCGGCACAACTGAACCTGAACCCCCGGTCTCAGGCAGCGCACTCAACACCCTGGCTGAACCGCCGCAAACCGGCACACTCAGCCAGGAAGCGCCCCCAACCGTTGGTGGTGACGTACCTGTACAGGGAGACTCGCCCCCGGCACCAGCAACCTGCAATTTATGTGCAGACCCGCTTTGCCCACGGCACAAAGGTGAGCCCCATGCACAGTGTATTCATTACTCAAAATAAGGCATAGCAGGATGGATAAAGCGAACCTGGAAAAAGTTGTCACTCAGGTACTGGATGAAATGCGGGTACGCCCGCTTCCTGTGGGTGTATCCAGCCGTCATCTGCACCTGTGCCAGGCCGACTACGAACGCCTGTTTCCCAATGAGCCGTTGTCGGTCAAAAAGAACCTGCTGCAACCCGGGCAGTTTGCCGCCACGCAAAGTGTCACGCTTACCGGCCCGAAAGGCAGCCTGGAGCGGGTACGGCTACTGGGGCCATTGCGCAGCAAAAGCCAGGTGGAAATTTCACGCAGCGACGCTCGCCTGCTCGGAATTGATGCCCCTGTGCGCCTTTCCGGTGATATCGCTGGTACACCAGGCATTCGACTCTCCAGCCCTTATGGTGAAGTGATGCTGGCACAAGGCGTAATTGTGGCGAAACGCCATATTCATATGTCGCCCCTCGATGCCCTGGTAATGGGGGTGGTACATGGCCAGGCCGTCAATGTTGCCGTGCAAAGTGCCGGGCGGTCTCTGGTATTTAGCGACGTAATGATCCGGGTTTCGGAGGCCATGCAGCTTGAGTTCCATATTGATACCGACGAAGCCAATGCCGCTGGCGCAGACCAGCCCGGCTGTGTGGCAAGGCTGGTGCGTCCATGAACCTGCCACTGCCAGGCAACCCCTCGCCAGAAAACAATACTGGCAGAGAAGTGCTTGCGCACACGCCGGATGCCCGTTGGGTTGCCAGCGTGGTTGCCGAGGTGGTTGCCCGCCTGGCTGCCCGGGAGAACCAGGTTTTCACCACCACCGCGCAGCAACTGGCTCCAGGCCTGGCACCGGCAGATTTCACACGTTATGCCGAAGTGCATATTCGCCATGCGGATAACCACTTTCTGGCGCAACTGGCAGGGCAAAGCGGCGGTTCGCCCGCCATACAAAGCGTCTTAGGGGCACTGGCCTGGGGGCTCAGGGTACAGATTTCTTTGCACCCACAATTGCTTCCCAGCCTGCCCGTTAAAGCGCTGGCAAGAATGCCTGTGTCATTCAGTGATCTGGAAGGGCACACCATTTGGTTGTTGCCACAGGCCCTGATTAGTTACCGGGATATCGCCACCAAAAAACAGGGCTGGGTGGTGGTTTCCCGCCAGGCGCACCTTACCCCTCTGGCAAAAGAAACACTGGCACCTCACCAACTTCAACTGATCAGGCAGGAGTGAAATATGCAACTGGCAAGGGTTACGGGTTCTGTAGTGGCGACACAAAAATCGCCGTCCCTGACAGGGAAAAAACTGCTGCTGATCCGCAGAGTTACCCCCGAAGCACCGTGGCAGGCAGACCAAACGCAGCGTGAAGAAGTTGCAGTGGACTCCGTTGGGGCCGGTGAAGGCGAACTGGTTCTGGTTACCGGGGGCTCCAGCGCCCGGCATGTTTTTAGCGGCGCGAACGAAGCCATCGACCTGGCGATTGTCGCCATTGTTGATACGGTTTCGCGCTAAACAGGCGGGAAACAGATATGGCTATTTACACACGCACAGGTGACCACGGCGATACCGCGCTGTACACCGGCCAGCGGGTGAGCAAAAGCCACCCCCGTGTTGAAGCGTATGGCACGCTGGATGAACTGAATGCCACGCTCAGTCTGTGTTGGTGTGCAACCGTGCGTGAAGAAAACAAAGCGCAACTTACCCGGTTCCAGCAGCATTTGTTCTGGTTAAGTGCGGAGCTTGCCAGTGAGGCCAGCGACCCCGTTGCGGGGCGGCGTTATATCAGCAGTGAAGATATCAGCGAAATGGAACACACCATTGACCGCTGTATGGCGGCGGTCCCGGTCATAAAAAATTTCGTTCTGCCCGGGCGCTGTGAAGCAGCCAGCCGCCTGCATATTGCCCGCACGCTGGCAAGGCGGGCAGAGCGCCGCATGGTCGTGCTGGCCGGGAGCGTGCCCGTGCGCCAGGTTGCCATGCAGTACATCAACCGTCTTTCAGATTGCCTGTATGCCCTGGCAAGGGACGAAGACCACCTGGCGGTGATAAACCAGGTTACCCAGACCATTTTGCAACGCTACCAGCAGGCACTGGCAACCAGCGCCACAGAAGGTACGCCTGCTACTGCCCCAGCGCAGTGCCCGGCCCCCGGCATACTGGCATTTGGCGTGATTCACCAAATGGCCTGCGCTGCAATGGGTGCTGCAAAAGAAGCCGGTGTTCCTGTGGTATTCAGCCTGGTGGATTCCCATGGCAATTTACTGTTTACCTGGAGAATGCCTGGCGCACTGCTGGTCAGTTGCGAGCTTGCGCCCAAAAAAGCCTGGTCTGCAGTGGCACTGAAAGCCCCCACTCACACACTCGGTACTGCCACCCAACCCGGTGGGCCACTGTATGAACTGGCCAGCAGTATGGCTGGCAAAGTTGTGACTTTTGGTGGCGGCTACCCGTTATGGCAGGCAGGCACGCTGCTTGGCGGGCTGGGGATTAGCGGCGGTACTGTTGAACAGGATATGGCTATTGCACGCGCGGCTCTGGTCTGTGCGCATTTCAGTGATGAAACCGCGCCCGGCCAGCAATAAATGGCGATGAGGAAAAACGAATGAACAATACAGAACTGGAAACCCTGATTCGGGCGATTGTCACCCAGAAGTTATCGGGCAGTGAAGCACCCTCGCCCGCCTGCAATGGTGTTTTCCCTGATGTGGGCAGCGCCGTTCAGGCCGCACACCAGGCATTTTTGCGCTACCAGCAATCACCCCTGAAAACCCGCAGTGCCATTATTCGTGCATTGCGCAGTGAACTGGGCCCACAGCTGCAACATTTTTCCGACGCCGGTGCCACTGAGACCGGTATGGGGAATGCTGCAGATAAATACCTGAAAAACAAAGCCGCGCTGGAAAACACCCCGGGAGTGGAAGACCTGACCACCACTGCGCTCACCGGTGATGGCGGCATGGTGCTGTTTGAATACTCACCGTTTGGCGTGATTGGCGCAATTACCCCCAGCACCAACCCGACAGAAACCATTATCAATAACAGCATCAGCATGCTGGCTGCGGGCAACAGTATTTATTTCAGCCCTCACCCTGGCGCCAAAGAAGTTTCGCTTGAACTAATAAGCCTGATTGAGTCTGTGGCATTTAAATGCAGCGGTATTCGTAATCTGGTGGTAACCGTAGCAGAGCCCACCTTTGAAGCCACCCAGCAAATGATGCGCCATGAAAACATTGCCTTGCTGGCGATTACCGGTGGCCCGGCCATTGTCAGCATGGGGATGAAAAGCGGCAAAAAAGTGATTGGTGCCGGTGCTGGCAACCCACCCTGCCTGGTAGATGAAACCGCAGATATCGTTAAAGCTGCGCAGGACATTGTGAGCGGTGCTGCATTTGACTACAACCTGCCCTGTATTGCTGAGAAAAGCGTGATTGTGGTGGACTGCGTGGCAGACCGGCTGGTTCAGCAAATGCAGGCCTTTGATGCCCTGCTGGTTACCCCTGAACAGGCAGAAAAGCTCAAACATGTGTGCCTGGTGCCAGATGGCGGCGCCAATAAACAACTGGTGGGTAAAAGCGCCGCAGCGCTGTTAACCGCAGCGGGTATTCCGGTGCCCGGCAAAGCCCCGCGCCTGCTGTTGGCGGAAGTTGCCGCTGATGACCCACTGGTAACCACCGAGCAACTGATGCCTTTGCTGCCTGTGGTGCGCGTACCTGATTTTGATGCCGGGCTGCAACTGGCACTGAAAGTGGAACACGGGCTGCACCACACAGCCATTATGCACTCTGAAAATGTCTCGCGGCTCAACCTGGCAGCCCGCCTGTTGCAAACCTCTATTTTTGTTAAAAACGGCCCGTCTTATGCCGGGATTGGCGTGGGAGGCGAAGGCTTTACCACGTTTACCATCGCCACCCCCACTGGCGAAGGCACGACATCTGCCCGCACTTTCGCCCGCTCACGGCGCTGTGTGTTAACCAATGGTTTTTCAATCCGGTGAGTGAGGCCGCCTTCATGAACAGCTTTTTTCTGCAAACGCGAATTATCACGGGAGAAGGCAGCCTGCAAGCGCTGGCACGTTTTCACAACAAGCGTATCTGGGTGATTTGCGACCGCTTTCTGGCTACTTCGCCATTACTGGATTTACTCCGTGATGCGTTGCCCAATGACAACCAGTTAAGCGTGTTCAGCGATATTACGCCAGACCCAACCATTCAAACGGTAACCGCCGGGATTGGGCAGATGCTTGAACTGAAACCGGAAATCGTCATTGGGTTTGGCGGTGGTTCAGCCATGGATGCCGCCAAAGCCATTGTCTGGTTTTGCCGCCAGAAAGGCACCGGGATTGAAACCTGCGTTGCCATTCCCACCACCAGCGGAACTGGCTCGGAAGTGACCAGCGCCTGTGTTATCAGCGACCCGGCGCGCGGGGTTAAATACCCGCTGTTTGATGATGCCATCTACCCGGATATTGCCATTCTGGACCCGCGCCTGGTAGTCAGTGTGCCTGCGGCTATCACCGCCAACACCGGCATGGATGTGCTGACGCATGCTCTGGAAGCGTGGGTTTCACCACACGCCAGCGACTTCACCGATGCGCTGGCAGAAAAAGCCGTTCGCCTGGTGTTCCGCTACCTGCCCACGGCCTGCCACAAAGGTGAGTGCGTTATCACCCGCGGCAAAATGCACAATGCCTCCACACTGGCAGGAATGGCTTTCAGCCAGGCCGGGTTGGGCCTGAACCATGCCATTGCACACCAGTTGGGCGGGCAATTCCATATTGCGCACGGGCTGGCGAATGCCCTGCTGATGATCCCGGTGATCCGCTATAACTGTGGTGATCCACGCGCTGCGAAGCGTTATGCCCGGCTGGCGCGGGAGTGCCAGTTATGCCCGGAAGGCCATTCTGACACTGCTGCCATTCACGCGTTGCAACATGCGATTGGGCAGCTCCAAAAACAGTGTGCCATTCCCGGTATCCGCGATGTTCTGGGTAAGCAGGCCGCGCAGTGGGAAGCAAAAATTCCGGAAATGGTGCAGGCGGCGCTGGCTGATGTCACGTTGCGCACCACACCCCGCCCGGCCAGCGGCGAGGCGATTCAGGCTTTACTGGAGGAACTGCTATGAATGCACTTGCCTTAGCAGGCACTGAAACCGCTACCCGGTTGCAGTGCACAGACCCGGCAGAAATCCGCGCCAGAGTGCAGCAGGCTGGTGTGGTGGGTGCTGGCGGGGCGGGTTTCCCCACTGCCGTTAAATTACAGGCGCAGGTGGATACTTTTTTAGTTAACGCCGCAGAATGCGAGCCCCTGTTGAAAGTGGACCAGCAACTGATTCCCTGGCAGGCAGGCCGCCTGATACGTGGGCTGGGTTACGCGATGGTGGCAACCGGTGCGCGCCAGGGCATTATTGCTCTGAAAGCCAAATATCACGCGGCTATTGAAGCACTGGAGCCTCTGTTACCAGACCATATCCGTTTGCATATTCTGCCCGATGTCTACCCGGCCGGAGATGAAGTGATCACTATCTGGCAGGCTACTGGCCGCCGGGTTCCCGCAGGTGAACTGCCCATGAAAGTGGGCGTGGTAGTGAACAATGTGCAAACACTGCTCAATGTTGCCCGTGCAGTAGAACAACAGTGGCCGGTAACCCGCCGCACACTGACCGTGAACGGCGCTGTGCACCAGCCAGTAACGTTAACTGTTCCCCTGGGTATGCCACTGCGTGAAGTCCTGGCCTGTGCAGGCGGCGCAACGGTTAACGACCCGGGTTTTATTAACGGCGGCCCAATGATGGGTAGCCTGCTGACCGACCTTGACAGCCCGGTGACCAAAACCACCGGTGGGTTGCTGGTGTTACCTAAAAACCACCCATTGATTCAGCGGCGCATGCGCAGTGACCGGGACATTCTTGCCATTGCCCGGACCGTGTGCGAGCAGTGCCGTTTGTGCACCGAACTCTGCCCGCGCCATATTATTGGGCATGAACTCTCGCCGCACTTGCTGGTGCGCGCGGTGAATTACCCGCAGGTGGCCACGCCCCAGGCACTGGCAAGCGCCCTGACCTGTTCCGAATGCAATGTATGTGAAAGTGTCGCCTGCCCGGTAGATATCTCCCCCATGCGCGTTAACAAGCTGCTCAAACAACAACTCCGTGCTGCCGGGATGCGTTACCAGGGGGAACTGCATGGCGAAGACCCATTAGCGAACTACCGCCTGGTACCCATTCAACGGTTAATACAAAAACTGCAACTGACTGAGTGGTACCACCCAGCCCCTTTGCACTATGAGGAGCCGCAACCACAACAAGTCACACTGCTGTTACGCCAGCATATTGGCAGCCCGGCCAGCGCCTGCGTGCAGGAAGGGGAACAGGTTGAGCGCGGGCAGTGCATTGCCCAGGTACCTGAGGGTGCATTGGGTGCACCGGTGCATGCCAGCATCAGCGGCACAGTACAACAGGTTACTCCCCAGGCCATTACGCTTTTACGAGGTTAAAACATGTCGCAATCCATTGGTATTCTGGAATTGACCAGCATTGCAAAAGGCATTGAGCTGGCGGATTTAATGCTAAAAAGCGCGGGCGTAACCTTACTTGCCAGCAAAACCCTGTGCCCGGGGAAATACCTGGTGATTCTGGGTGGCGATGTTGGCGCAGTACAACAGAGTATTGCCAGTGGCACACAACAGGCTGGCGATACTTTAGTGGACAGCATGGTGATCCCCCGCCTGCACCCTTCTATTTTACCGGCAATAAGTGGGCTGACACCGGTAGATCAGCGCCAGTCTGTCGGGGTGGTAGAAACCTGGAGTGTCGCGGCCTGTGTGGAAGCGGCCGATGCCGCCGTCAAAGCCGCCAATGTTACGTTGATGCGTATTCATATGGCGTTTGGTATTGGCGGCAAATGCTACATGGTGCTGGCTGGTGAGGTTTCTGATGTGCGCAATGCGGTACAGGTTGCCAGCGACGCCGCAGGCGCTAAAGGCCTGCTGGTTAACCGCTGCGTGATTCCCCGCCCCCATGATGCCCTGTGGCGCCAACTGGTGCAGGAGGCATAATGGCAGACACCCATGAACATACCCCGGAGCGGATGATTCAGGAATATGTGCCCGGGAAACAGATAACCCTGGCGCACCTGATAGCCAACCCTAACCACAGCCTGTACAAAAAACTGGGCCTGGATGAACACGCCAGCGCCATTGGTATTCTCACCATCACACCCAGTGAAGCCGCCATTATTGCCTGTGATGTCGCTACCAAATCTGGCGCGGTCGAAATCGGTTTTATTGACCGGTTTACCGGTGCCGTGGTTCTGACTGGCGATGTTTCCGCAGTGGAATACGCCCTGCGCCAGGTTACCCGGGCGCTGGGGGAAACCCTTCATTTCACCACCTGCCAACTTACCCGGAGCTGACTATGCGACGCCGCCTGATGCTGATTGGCCCAAGCCGCTGTGGCAAAACCTCGCTGTTACAGGCGCTGGAAGGTATTTCCCTGCACGACCAGAAAACCCAGGCTATTGAGTGGCGCAGTTCAGCAATAGATACCCCAGGTGAATACCTGGAAAACCGTTGCCTGTACAGCGCCCTGATGACCACCGCCTGCGAAGCCGATGTGGTGGGGCTGATGCTGAATGCCGATGCCAGCCAGACGCCCTACGCCCCGCGCTTTGCACAGGTGCTGAACCGCCCGGTGATTGGCATTGTCAGCAAAGCAGACCTGGGCAACGCCAGTGATATTGCCCGCGCCAGCGAATGGTTGCGTGAAGCGGGTGCGGGCCGGGTCTTCGTCACTTCGGCGCGTTGCCATGAAATTCCGGATGGCTTTATCCCTTTTTTAGCGGAGGCGTAACCCATGACTGTAAATATAATGGCGATTAACGCCGGCAGTTCTTCTTTAAAATTCCAGTTACTGGCAATGCCCGAAGGCCAGGTCATTGCCCGGGGTGTTGTGGAACGCATTGGCATGGCCGATGCCATTTTCCAGTTAACCAGCAGCAACCAGAACATTAGTGAAACACAACCAGTGGCAGACCACCGTGAAGCGGTGACATTACTGCTCGACAAACTGCTGGCGCTGGCAATTCTTCCGGGGTTGCAGGCTATTCAGGGTGTGGGGCACCGGGTTGCCCATGGCGGGGAGTGCTTCAGCGATTCCGTGCTGATAACCGATGAAATCATGGACCAGATTGAGCAACTCAGCCCACTGGCGCCATTGCACAACCCCCACAATGCCATGGTGATTCGCCTGTTTCGCCAGCTCCTGCCCGGCGTGCCAATGGTGGCGGTGTTTGATACCGCCTTCCATCATGGCCTGGAAGAAAGCGCCTACATCTACCCAATTCCGTGGCATTACTACAGTGAAATGGGCATTCGCCGCTACGGGTTCCATGGCACCAGCCACAACTATGTGAGCCATACCCTGGCTCAGTCTTTGGGGGTGCCTCTTTCTGCACTGCGGGTTATCTCCTGCCACCTGGGCAATGGCTGCAGCCTGTGTGCCATCAAACATGGTCACTCAATTAACACGTCCATGGGTTTTACTCCCCAGGCGGGGGTAATGATGGGCACCCGCAGCGGTGATATTGACCCGTCGATTCTGCCCTGGCTTGCCGTGAATGCCGGGAAAACGCCGGAAGAACTCAACACCATGCTGAACAGTGAATCTGGCCTGTTGGGGGTTTCCGGGGTTTCCCATGATTACCGGGATGTAGAACAGGCTGCTCAGGCCGGGAACCCCCGCGCCGCGCTGGCATTGCAGTTATTTGCCGAACGGGTGCGCGCCACCCTTGGCAGCTACCTGGTGCAAATGGGCGGGCTGGATGCACTGATTTTCACCGGGGGTATTGGCGAACATGCGGTTGCTGCGCGCAGTGCGATTTGTGCCGGGTTGCAGTTTATTGGGCTGGAGATAGACGAAGAGAAAAACCGCCATGGCGCGCCGTTTATTCAAAGTGACCATTCGCTGGTGAAAGTGGCTATCGTCAACACCAATGAAGAGCTGATGATTGCCCGTGATGTAATGCGTATAACTCACCCTGAATATCAGGCAAGCCAGGTGGAGGCGGCATCATGAACACAGGCAAAGTCTGGTTAGTGGGTGCCGGGCCTGGGGATGCCGGGTTAATTACGGTAAAAGGGCTGGCATGCCTGCGCGAAGCCGAAGTGCTGGTTTTCGACCGGCTGGTAAACCCTTCATTACTCAATGAAGCCCCGGCTCACTGCCAGCGTATTGATGTGGGCAAACAGGCAAACCACCACCCGGTGCCACAGCAGGATATTAACCAAAAAATTATCAACTTTGCCCGCCTGGGGTACAACGTGGTGCGGCTCAAAGGCGGCGACCCATTTGTGTTTGGCCGCGGTGGCGAAGAGTGCCAGGCACTGCATGCCGCCGGTATTGCTTTTGAGGTAGTGCCCGGCGTAACTGCAGCCATTGGCGGGCTGGCCAGTGCCGGTATTCCGGTTACCCACCGGGACTATGCTTCCGGTTTCCATGTGGTTACCGGGCACCTGCAGGATGGTAAACAACCCCAGGACTGGGCTGCGCTGGCACGGGTTCCCGGCACACTGGTGGTGTTAATGGGGATGACCCAACTGGGCTCCATTTGCGATGCCCTGATTTCCGGCGGTAAACCCGCCACCACTCCGGCGGCGGTTATCAGCCAGGCAACAACCCCACAACAACGGGCTGTTTATGGTACGCTGAGCGACTTACCCGTACTGTGCAATGCCGCCGGGCTGTGTGCTCCGGGGCTGATTGTGATTGGCGATGTAGTACAACTGCACCACCTGTTTACACTGAATGCTGTGCCTGCTGGCTGACCTCTGCTGGCCCCGGCAGGCAGCACCACATCAAGGAGACGAAACTGGCCGAAGCACGCTGCCCTGCCTCTTGCGGGGAACTCCTGCAGGGCTGGATCCTGGGAGGCGAAAAACTGGTGTCCTGTCCGGTAGACTGGTTCAGTACTGTCTGTGTGGTGGACGGCACGCCCCTGCCTTCTGAACGCCCGTTAATGCGTGCCGCGCTGGGTGCTGTGTTGCGTTATGCCGGTCTCCCTGCACAGCGGGCAGGCACGCTGCGCATAACATTCGACTCCACTATTCCGCTGGCAAAAGGCATGGCAAGCAGCACCGCAGATATTGCCGCAACAGCAGTTGCCACCGCCCGCCACCTGGCAATCCCCCTGCCCGTAGAAGCACTGGCAGCACTGTGTGTGAGCCTGGAGCCTACCGACAGCACCCTGTTCCCCGGCCTGACACTGTTTGACCACCTCACGGGCGGAACAACCGTGCCTTGTGGCGGGTTACCGGGCTGCGAGATCTTGCTGCTGGAAAGCCCAAACCAGCTGCGAACGGCAGATTTCCACCAGCGCGACCTGCGCGCTATTTTGCAGGAAAGCGCCCCGGTACTGAACCGCGCCTGGCACCTGTTGCAACAGGCCTGTAAAACCAATAACCCCTGGCTGCTGGGCGAGGCCACCACACTGAGCGCCGTCGCCAGCCAGCAATTCCTGGCAAAACCCGGCTTCGACACACTGCGCAACATTGTGGAAGGCAATAATCTCTACGGTATCAACGTGGCCCACAGTGGCTCGGTCGTGGGTTTATTACTGGACAGCCACCACCATGATGTAGAAAAAGTTACCTGGCAGATCACCAACCATGCAGCACTCGCTCACCACTGGCCGCGGCACTATTTGCTGCGCCTGATTGCGGGTGGCGTGGAGTAGTGTTGGGAAAGTAGTGGCTGACAATTCGGTTGCCAGGCGCTTCATCCACTTCTATATTTACCTATTCAAATATCTATTCATTTATCTATTCACCCGGTGGTTAACGCGATGCCAGTCAGTTCCGAAGAATTACGCCGTTTACTCAGCCATGGGCCGGCAACAACAAGGCAACTTACTGAAAAACTAGAGGTTAGCCAGCCAACCCTGTCCCGTGCGCTGAAAAAACTGGGTGACGAAATCGTGCGGACAGGTGCCGGGCCATCTATTCAAAATACCCTGCGCGATAACCACCGGGGATTCAGTGCCGCCCCTATTTACCGCATTACCGAAGAAGGCCAGGTAAAAAAACTGGGGGAACTGATCCCTGTGTACCCGGACGGGTTTGTGATGGTGCAAACCAATAACGCCAGCATTCATAGCGATAGTTTACCCTGGTGGTTGTTCGATATGCGCCCGCAGGGGTACCTCGGGCGGGCATGGGCAACGGTATGGGCTCCCGGGCTCGGCCTGGACACCAACCCGGAACAATGGGCCGATGCAGATGTTGTGCGGGCGTTACTGATGTACGGGCACGATGCCACGGGCAACCTGCTTATTGGGGAACGGGCCAGAAACCATTTTCTGGAAATGCCCGCCCCCACGCCGGTTGAACGCGCAACAATGTTCCCGGTACTGGCAAAAGCTGCTGGTGCAGGTGAAACGCCTGGGTCATCTGCCGGGGGTGAGCAACCGAAGTTCTGTACCTTTACAGAGCGGGGGCATGTGTTAGTGAAGTTTTCGGCACAAGACGACAACCCGGTGAGCGAGCGCTGGCGCGACCTGCTACTGGCTGAACACCTGGCGCTGGGCGTGCTGGGTGTGCAGACAGAGGTATTTGATTTTGCCGGGCAGCGTTTTCTGGAGATCCCCCGTTTCGACCGGGTGGGGCAACTGGGCCGGGTTGGCGTTATTTCACTACGGGCGCTGGATGCGGAGTTTGTTGGTAAAGCCAGTTCCCCCTGGCCCGTGCTGGTCGAAAACCTGGTTAATGCGGGGTATGTGCACCCGGATGCTCTCCCTGCCACTGCCCGGTTGTGGGCATTCGGCAAGCTGACTGGCAACACAGACATGCATAACGGCAACCTGTCGTTTGTCAGCAGCCATGGGCGCCCGTATCAACTGGCTCCGGCATACGACATCCTGCCCATGGGGTTCGCCCCCAAAGCAGGAGGCGCACTGGCAAACGAACTTCGGCCAGTGGCCCTTTCAGAAGTGGTTACCGCAGAGGCCTGGCGGGAAGCACTGGCGCTGGCAGAAAAATTTCTGGCCGTAGCCCGTTGTTGCGAAGGCTTTTCCGCGAACTTTGCCCCCTGCATTGAAGCCTTACACCACCATATTGGTGAAGCCAGGGAGCGCATTGCCCGGCTGGGGTAAACCGCTGGCTGTGTAAGGCCGCCAGGCGAGCTCTGCCCCCTGAATTCGCCACCTGAAACCAACGTGGCGAACGCCCACAGGTAACCTTTACAGCAGCACAAAGCCCTGCCCCGGTGGGCGCGGGTTCAGGCTTGTGTATCAGGCAGGTGTTTTTTGCAGGAATGCAAATACAGCCGCAAGGTCCTGCTCGCCATACCCTGCATCAACAGCCTGTTGCCACAACGACGCAATGTTTTCCAGCCCCGGCATTGCCACACCGGGTGCCGCCTGTAGCGCCAGCCGGGCATCTTTCAGTGCCAGGCTGAGCTGCATTTGCGGTGTGTAATCACCACTGGCAATCATGTTTAACTTCCCTTTGGCATAAGGTGCCGCCAGCGGGCCGCCTTCCAGCACCTGCCACAAATCGTCTGTGGAGAACCCCAGTTGTTTTGCCAGGCTCATGGTGTCTGCCAGGCTTTGCATCATGCCTATCAGCCAACTGTTTACCACCAGTTTCATGCGTGAACTGGCTCCGGCCTCACCCAGCCATTGCTGCTGTTTACCAATGGCGGCAAATACCTGCTCTGCCGCCTGTGCTTTACTGCGGTCGCCACTTGCCATCACTAAAATTTGGGCGTTTTCCGCCGGGGCTTTGGTTCCGGACACCGGTGCATCAACATACACCACATCCGGCCTTGCCTGGGCTAACTGGTAAATCAGCTTTTCGGTTGCCGCCACACCTATTGTGCCCATTTGGCACAGCACGGCACCCGGCTTCATGGTTGCAAATACCGGTGCCAGCACAGTGTGTGTTGTGTCGCCATCGGTTAATACACTCAGCACCACATCCGCGCCATCTACTGCCTGCTGCGCCGTGTTGCACAGAGCCAGCCCGGCACTGACCAAATCTTCCCCACGGCTGGGCGAACGGTTCCAGCCACGCACGGTGAAGCCATTTTTTAACAGATTTGCGGCAAAAGCATGCCCCATAGCCCCAAGACCAATAACGGATACAACTGGCAATTGCGCCATAATCCCTCCTCCCCGTTTGTGCACCAAAACCGGGGTAGCTGAAAAGTAATGATTGGGTTAGATACTCACGTTGCAGGCAGGCGACCACCCGGCAGTTAACAGGCTGGCCATGAATTCAGGCGAACGTAACAGACCCGGGTCAAACACGCTGTTGATTGCTTGTTTCCACAAGCCAGGCACACAAGTAGCGGCGTTAAGCAAACACAGCCACCGCACCGGCAAGGGGAAATATGGTGAGTACAGACTGCCAGACATCATACGAAATAATGCGCAGGCAAAGGGTAAACAACATGAATTTCAACAAAAAATAATAACCAGAAATATTGGCCTGCTTAGTGGCAGAATGCCGCCAGCGCCGCCGCCAGTGCACCCGGGTTTTCCCAGGACATACAATGCCCGCACTCTGGCAACACAACGGTTGAAACCCCGGCATTCCGCAATGCGGTAAAATCGTTATCTGGCAAAGAATGCTCGCCAAAGACCAGTTGTTTTGCCACGGGTAAAGCCAAAAACCGTGCAAACCAGTTACTGCCACTGACCAGGCTGGACGCCCCACGCCACACGGCCCAGGGCGCATCTGCCGCCAGGCTACCTGCCCAGGGGCTGGTTTCCTGCTCCACCATTTGCTGCCATGCGGTGCTTACAAACTCGCCTTCGCTGTAACGGCAAATTTGCTGGCTGAAGAAGCCACCACCAGGGTGAAAATTGGGTTCAGACACCACAAGGCCGAGCAGGCGCTCGCCCAACAGTTCTGCGGCTTCAATACTGATACTGCCACCCATGCTGTGCCCGTACACATAGCACTGGCTTAATCCCAAATGCGCAACCAGTTCGGCAACCACTTTTGCCTGGTCGCTAATGGAGTAGCTGTAATTCTGAGGTTTTTCGCTGTAACCGCAACCGGGTAAATCCAGCAAAATGGCGCGCATCCCGGTAAACAGCGGGTCTGCCACCACGCGAGGGTATTCATAAGATGATGCACAGCCCAGGCCATGCACAAAAACAACCGGCACACCACTGCCCGGCAAATCCTGAAAGCGCACACAGCAGCGCGCTGTAGATGAATGGAAACCTTGCATGCTTATGACTTCCTTTGTTCCTTCCCATTTTCTCGCCATAACCTGGCGAAACAGAATTGTGTCAGCAAGAAGGCAGCAGGCAGTGATACCTGCCTGCCGCCAGTATAGTTAAGCCGGGACTGGTTCAGTAGCGCGTAACTCTTGCACTAACAACGCCACCAGTTCATAAAGCAACCCCACTAACCCGGAAACATGTTCACCGCTACTGTTGCGCGGTAACAACAGTAACTGGCTGGCAAGTGTTGCGCAGTAGTGGCACAAACTTGCTGTTTCTGGCTGCCAGCCAGGTTCAGGCAGCACAAGTATTGCGTCACCAATGGGTATAGCGGTGGTTGAGGCCATAGCCGGGTCACGGTCTGCATTTTCCTGGGTTTTATCCGCAGCATGTTCACCTTCAGTGGTATTACCCGGTGCAGACATGCTTACCAGTAACTGGTAATGAAGGGTATCCAGATAAGCCAGCATGCCACGCAACACAGAGTGCGCTTCTGCCAGGCCTTCGCTGTCCAGAAGAATTTCACTGAGCAGTTCACAACGCTGTGCCAGAGCCAGTGGGCCAGGTGTGCCGTGGTTCAGTTCGGTATAAAGAGGAAGATCGTAAAGCGGAGTATGCTGTTCGTCCATTTCGTAGTCCCTGATGTGGTAATGAAATCTTCCTTGCTGTTGGTCTGTTGCAGTATGCGGACCAGACAATACAAGGCAAGTTAGTTAGGGCGTGGTGTTCGGGCAAACTTAAACGCGAACATGCAACACACCGTGATTTGCACCTTGTATTTTCAGGACGCCAATCCTGGCAATGCGTTACATTGCCAGTGAAGTGTACTGTCTGCATAAACAGTAAAACAAGCGCGATATGCAGATTTACGACACTGCTCGCAAAGAACAACTCAACCTTAGATACATTACAGGGGAAAATTGAGGCGGGTTCAGGAAGTGGGCAGAAGTGAGAGCCCAAAAGTACAATTACGGGGCTTATAAAAATTTAAATATGAACATCATTACCTTCTCTCACTCGCTTAGGATAAGTACATACCCCATTTAACCATCCAGCCTGTTCGTATATTATTCGAGCAAATTAACGAACATCATCAACTTGTTCTTTATAAATACTATCTTGTTGAAACACATTCTCATTACTCATTTGACCGCCAGCTACTAAGAGACAGGTTATGCAAGGCTGCTTTATGGCACTAAAAAAAATGATGAAATACTTTGGCGTTATCTTGCTGCTTTCCTTGTCAAAACCCGTACTGGCGGACACCTCAGAAACCATCTCCTGCATTCCAGGATCATCTGGTTTTATTGGGAACCAGTCTGTTGATTTATCGCCCCTTTTCATTGGACGAAACCAAGTGACTGCCACATTTAACACTAACTGGAGCGCAACTGTTTCTTGTACTGGTGAAGTCAAAAACCGCACTCTACTTTTCTTTTCAGCTTTTGAAGAGCCGGTTTATATCAAATTTACTGACAGCACCTCAGCAGATACATTCTGGGTAAAAGTTACCGCAGTGCCGCTTACCAGTAAAACTTCCGTATCAACTTCTGGTGCCAGCTTCAGCATGGCCGACTACCAAACCGCTATGGCACTCACCGCTGAACTGACCACCGACCCCGGTGATGGCGTAGATATGATTGCAGCAGATAATAATACGGCGAATATATACCTTGGAGCGACCACTCCCCTTACCTCAATGACAGCAGGTGAAGTGCGAGAGTTTGCATTAACAAACCCAGCGGCGCTGTCGCGCTTTTTATTTGGTGGGGTTCAAAAAGTGGCGCTAAGTTATACCCCGAGCACAATGACATGCAATGTCCCAAACCAAAATATTACGTTACCCACTATAGGGCTTAACGCCCTGAAAACTGGTAGCAGCTCAGGCAAAAGCAACATCGAGATACCTTTCAACTGCTCGTCGGATTCCGGAAACGCGGAGTACAACATCCATGCCTGGCTTGCCAGTAATGATATTGTAGATAGTGCTAATAAGGTTATTCGTAACGAGGAGTCTACTTCTAAGGGGATTGGGATCAGCCTGCAGACACAAGCTGGTGAGGATGTAGTGTTCTCCACCTCAACCGATACAGAGAACGCCACAGATATTTTCTCAGTTGCCAAAGGTGAAAACCTGTCAACACGAAATCATGTAAGCCTGGCGGCTTATTATTCAGTATATGACAACAGCCAGATGTCACCCGGAACCGTAACAGCAACGGCTTCGGTGGTGTTGAGTTATGATTGAGAGGGGTTCAGGCGTTGTGTAGTCTGGGACGATAATCATGGATAAATATTATACAATGTGAGAGATTGCTAACCTATCTTTAACAATACGCTCAATCATGTAGTCAGCAGTGTAATTATCAATCAAGGGTTTAACCTCATCATTGAATGGAGATGACAAGAATTCTGATAAACCTGACAAATCATCTTCCCCCCAAATAAATATATTACTCGATGAGTAAAAGTCACAATGTATGATATCTCGGTTAGTTGTAATAAGTTTTTTACCAAAGAAAAGAGCTTCAATCGCACGCAGCGTAATACCTACCTGCTCTGGTCTATTAATTTCAAGCACAACCCCAGATCTTCTAACTTTATTTATATTTTCCGCATAAGACAATGAGCAATTAATAAAGCGAGAGTTAATATTTAATTTTTTATCTTTAGACACCAAATATACTTCACCAGCAATATCACGAGAATCGAATTCAATTAGCATCTGAGAAAGAATATTTTCACGATATGTGTCGTAAGCACCCACATAAAAAAATCCATTTAAGTTATCTGTAGTGCTTTGCTCTTGACCCAACTGATATCTGGAAGAAGTAAAACTTAAAAAAGGATTAAGATACGTCAATTGGAAATTTTTACAGCCAGACTTATCGAATGTATAGATTTTATCAAACACAGGTCTAACACGAGAAAGATAATGCTCACCATTATTTAAAAATCCTTTTTCGGTCATACTCACATTCAACTTCTCAACTGTATCACGAAGGATCAATATCTTATAATTGTTAATCTGGCTAACTAGATCAATATTTTTTAAGATACTATAGCCGTTACATATAACAGTATCCTTTCGCTTCACACCTCGAAGCTTGATAAACACATGTAGTTTTGCATGTGCTTTTTTTAGAGCATTTGAAATAAGTAATTTATTTATTTTTTTGAAATGACGATTAAATCTATTTATTTCTTTAACTTCCCTTATCATAGACAAGTTAGCTATCATTAATTTGGCATAATCAGTTGCCCAGTCTATAAATATTATTTTCAATTCAGATTAATCGCAAAAAAGACGTATACAGGAAATACTATAGCAGTGTAAAAACAAAAACAATGAAAAGTTCACTTCATCTAACAAATCTGAGACCAGAGAATCACTTTTATAACGTTCTCTACTAAAAGCCTTTACTGTGTGCATTATAAATTCTATGCAACAGATTACACAGCATCATAAGGACAGCCTAATGAGCTACAAAAAAATGGATGACGCTATCAAACACGCTCAACAAGTAAATCAAAGAATGCCAGTTAGCGATCTTCTGGCACAGAATCTGGCACACCATGAAATACAGAGAACAAGGCTACAATGCCCCTGCGCTCTCATTTTATCTCACACCAATCCCATTAAGCTTTTTATAAAAAACTGGAATAAAATTCTTCAATACCCAAAGAATAGAAACAGATAATATAAAGCAAAGTATCAATTTAAGAGATGAATTATTTGCAATAGTACTTCCTACATCATGAATGGCAATATAAATTAAAAAGGGATGTATCAAATAAACGCCAAGAGAATAATCTCGTCCGATCCGTGATGCAATACCTTCTTTTATATTTGAATTAACCCCAATAATCAAAAGAGCAATAGCCACAGGGACGCTCATTATAGGGAGTTGTCTTTCATGCATATCAGCACCAGCATATGCATGGAGAAAATAAACTTCCAAAACCATTAAAAGCACACCAAACAGAAATATAAACATAGCAACCTTGTTACTAATTTTATGTATCAGGTTCCCTTTTGCCATAATGTATCCGATGTAGAATAAAGAAAAAGAAATCATCGTTCTAAGTGCGTAAAATACCCAAATTTCATACCCCAAAGATTTAACCACGTCACTAGCCCAGCAAGCGATAATTATCCCTATGGCTATAAAAAATGATTTTTTAGCACTTACATTCTTTAACATATAATTTGTTAAAACAACACCAAGAATGAGTGCATTTATAAACCATAAATGAAAGGAAGTACCACCATGAAGAGTATCACCAGATATAATCTTATTCAGTAAACTTGTAAAATCCCCATGAAGCATTCTATACATAATAGGGATATATAAGATAGATGCATAAAAAAGAATTGAAACTAACTTATTAATTTTTTTACCTACATCAAATTCATGAGATATCCCAGAAAGGTATCCAGAACATAAAAAAAAGAAAGGAAGAGCCCATCTTGACGCAACCCTTATGAAGTCACCAAATGGAGATGGTAGCTCGGAAAAATTGCCAACATGCACAATCATTATACCAATGCACCCTAAGAATTTAGCTACATCCAGGCCGTTTTCTCGCATTATAAATCACTCAAAAATAAAATCGATTTATAGATGCTACAAACATTTAAACCTGATATCAACCGAATATGTAAATAGCAAAGCAAATGGTAGATAACTTAAAGGGAACTAAGTTCAGACCAAGCATTCTGACCAATCGACAGTAATCAAAAATTATCAATCGGGCTGAGCGATATTGATTGCAGAACAGGTCGCTTGTCAGTGATGTCGCCTGGACACAGTGATGAATGCGTTCCTAAATCGGGTGCTACCTTAACCTAGTTACACAATCTGGAACTGAAGATCTGATCATTTTTCTCCTGCGGGGCAATACCTGAAAGGAAGACTTTGAACGTTCTGTAAGTGGCACTATGGTAACAAGAGCGACAGGGAATGATTGTTTTTTATACAATACCGTAACAGGTGTTAATGAAGTAACGTAACTTGCATGAATGCATAGCCTTGGTTACGGTAACACCCGTGAATAATGCTATGCAAACTCACCGAAAATGGAATGCCCCACGAAGAATACCTTATAAGTCATGATAATAGTGAGGATAATGCTATTAATTTTACAAAGCACGACTACAGGCGTTATTGCCGTTACAGTATCTGCTACGGTCTAAGTCCGAAACAATTGGGAAACGAGATATCACTGAAAACTGTGTCAACGCTGCATTGATTGCATCACTTATCGATTACTAACCAACTTAGTGGTATAATACCAATATTTAATGTCAACATAATAAAGGCATGACAATATAAATGAAAGCATTTGTTTTTGTAAATGATAAAGCGTCAGCATATAAGCGCTATAAAAAAGGTGATATTCCAGCACAATTTGTTTATGGGATTTCACAACTGGAAAAAATGGGATATGAAATAAAAGTAGGCGAAGGAAAATTACTAACTGATTTAATAGCATTTTTCCGATTTAAACCAAATTTATTTTTTATGCCGTTTACCAAGCGCAAAACAATTGCTTTTTACGCTCTATCAAAGCTTTTTTTATTTAAAACAAAATTTGCTGGCTGGCTACATCTTGACATATTCAGTCAACCGAATGGACGAATTAAAAAAATAATACACTCTATATTTCTTCCAATACTAAAAATATATCTCCGCAGCATAGATCGATTATTTTTCCTCTCTGAAAAAACAAGAATGGAAATGATCGCTAATTACCATTTCAGTGAAGAAAAATGTCACTTCATTCCATGGGGTGGAGACAAGAATTTTTATTTCCCTTTTTCTAAAGAAGAATGCACAGGAAACATCATCTCTACTGGACGAGAAAACAGAGATCTCCCATGCGTATTCAAGTCAATTGACAATTCGAATGTTATTATTGATATATACACAAGTGACCGTTCACTACCAGACACATACAAGAATAAAAACGAAGAGATTAAAATAAATAAAGGTTTCTGGCCATATAAAGAGTTACTAGAAAAAGTTAGTTCAACCAAGTGCATGATAATCCCTTTAAAAAAAGAAAAAATTGACTATTGCGTTGGTCTTTCCTCACTCATTGAGGCCATTTCATTAGGTAGGCCTGTTATTGCCACATATAACCCATATTGGTACATAGATATAGAGAAAGAAGGTATTGGATATTTTATCTACGAAAACACACCTGATGAGTGGAATGTAGCTTTAGAGAAAATAGAACAAGACCATAATATGGTTTCAAGCATGTCTCAACGAGCCAAATATATCTTTAATAAGAAATGTGATTTTTCTATTACGGAAGAACTCATAGGTAAACACATCACAAATCTTTTTACTAATTAAAACAAGAGTATGAAAAGGTTTTATATAAATGAATGTATAGAACCTTTGTTTAAAAAGCGCACAAGTCTGGAGGTTTTGACAATAACTCGCCCTATACAAGCCACCCACGACGAAAAAACAACACGTAAAAACAGATAGTTTAACTTATCAGACGCCTCCACTACCTTTATACTACTCTCATTGACTGGTTGCGCTTATACCTTAGATGGTTTACATGTTGTGAATCAGTTCGCCGCAAGCGGCGAACAAAGAGGCGACAAGCTATCCATTGTTTATATTCATCATAAATAAAATGAGATAAATCATGAAGATTCTAGTTACCGGCGGAGCCGGATTCATTGGCTCAGCAGTGGTCCGACACATCATTAGCAGTACCCAGGATCAAGTACATGTTGTTGATAGCTTGACATATGCTGGCAATCTTGAATCTTTGTCCTCTGTAGCTGAAAATGCTCGCTACTCTTTTTCAAGAGCGGATATCACTGATGCCGCCCAGATGGATGAAGAATTCAACAATTTCAAGCCCGATATCGTTATGCATTTGGCTGCAGAAAGCCATGTAGACAGATCCATCGACGGGCCATCAGCTTTCATAAACACTAATATATTGGGTACTTATAATTTACTGGAATCCGCCAGAAAGCATTATATTTCACTAAGCGATACGAAAAAATCAGAATTTTGTTTTCATCATATTTCAACAGATGAAGTTTATGGTGATTTGCATGGTACTGATGATTTTTTCACCGAAAAGACGCCATACTCACCCAGCAGTCCTTATTCAGCATCTAAAGCAAGCAGTGACCATCTTGTCAGGTCCTGGCACAGAACTTATGGTCTTCCAACCATTGTGACCAATTGCTCAAATAATTATGGTCCATACCATTTTCCAGAGAAATTAATTCCACTCACTATTCTTAATGCTCTTTCAGGAAAACCATTAACTGTTTATGGTAATGGTGAGCAAATAAGAGACTGGTTATATGTAGAAGATCATGCGAGAGCACTTTATCTTGTCGCAACCAGCAGAAAAATAGGCGAAACTTTCAACATTGGAGGTCACAATGAACGGAAAAACATTGAAGTTGTGCAAACAATTTGTTCAATTTTAGATAAATTAATTGTAGAGAAACCAAACGGCATTACTAACTTTTCACAATTAATTACGTTCGTTGCAGACCGACCTGGACATGACCAAAGATATGCTATTGATGCAACGAAAATACAACATATTCTTGGCTGGGTACCAATGGAAACATTTGAAAGTGGTATTGAGAAAACGGTCACATGGTATCTCAATAACCATAATTGGTGGGAGCGAGTAATGGATGGTTCCTATGCAGGTGAACGCCTTGGTCTCTCAAAATAACAGGGGTTACGAAAAATGAAAGGTATTGTCCTTGCTGGCGGCTCTGGTACACGCTTATATCCACTAACATTAGGGGTGTCGAAACAGTTACTGCCTATTTACGATAAACCAATGATCTACTATCCAGTATCCGTTCTGATGCTGGCAGGAATCCGCGATATTTTGATCATAACAACCCCCGAAGATATGCCCTCTTTCCAACGTTTATTGAAGGATGGTTCCCAGTTTGGTGTTAATTTTTCATATGCTGTCCAACCCTCTCCAGATGGGCTAGCACAGGCATTTATCATTGGTGAAAAATTTATAGGTAATGATAGTTGTGCCCTGGTGTTAGGGGATAACATTTTCTTTGGCCAAAGTTTTGGTAAAAAACTGGAATCTGCAGCTAATAAACCTTCAGGTGCAACTGTTTTTGGCTATCAGGTTTTAGATCCTGAAAGATTTGGTGTCGTAGAATTCGATAAAAATTTCAATGCACTTTCTATTGAAGAAAAGCCATCTCTCCCGAAATCTAACTGGGCAATAACTGGATTATACTTTTACGATAATGAAGTTGTAGAACTGGCAAAAAATGTGCAACCTTCTGCACGCGGGGAGCTTGAAATAACCAGTCTCAATCAAATGTATATGGATTCAGGAAAGTTATCTGTAGAAGTGTTAGGGCGCGGGTTTGCCTGGCTGGATACAGGTACACATGATAGTTTGATTGAAGCATCTCAATTCATTAATACGATCGAGAAAAGACAAGGAATGAAGGTTGCCTGCTTGGAAGAGATTGCTTTCCGCAACAATTGGATGACAACAGAAGATGTAATACGACAGGCAGAAAGATTCAGTAAAACTGATTATGGTCGCTATCTGAACATGTTGGTAAAAGAGTAATTATTGTTTCTTTGAAGAGTTTTAAATATGAAAATATTGCTTGTTGGTAAGAATGGTCAGGTAGGCTGGGAGTTACAGCGCTCACTATCAACATTGGGTGAGGTAGTTGCTGTTGACTTCTTTGATAAGTCACCTTGTGGTGATTTATGCAATTTAGATGGTATAGCACAAACAGTAAGAACAGTAAAACCTGATGTTGTTGTTAACGCTGCTGCACATACAGCTGTAGATAAAGCTGAAGAAGAGATAGCACTATCAAAACTGTTAAATGAACAAGGAGTTGAGGTTCTAGCCAGAGAGTCAGCACGACTTGGTGCTCTGATTGTTCATTATTCAACAGATTACGTTTTTGATGGTTCAGGAAACCACTTCAGAACCGAAGATGAAAAAACTGCGCCACTGAATGTTTATGGTGAAACAAAGTTAGCTGGTGAAATAGCCATTAGAAAGAACAATCCAAGACATTTGATCTTACGTACCAGTTGGGTTTATGCAACTCGCGGGCAAAATTTTGCCAAGACAATGTTACGTCTTGCAACTCAAAAAGAAATACTTTCTATTATCAATGATCAATTTGGTGCGCCGACAAGTGCTGAATTACTTGCTGATTGTACAGCAATTGCAATACGTGAAGAAAAAGAAAATCAAAAAGTGTCAGGAACTTATCATCTGGTCGCCAGTGGAGTTACATCCTGGTTCGACTATGCAAACTACGTTTTCAATATTGCTAAAAGTTTAGATACCGAATTAACAATCAAATCAGTAAATGGAATCCCAACCTCAGATTACCCAACACCGGCAAAACGGCCTCTTAATTCTCGTCTTTCAAACATGAAATTCCAGAGTACATTCGGTGTGACCTTGCCCGAATGGCAAAATGGCGTTGAGCGTGTCATTACTGAAGTGTTAGGAAAATAAAGAGTTAAAAAATGAATATTATTGATACTGAAATACCTGATGTAAAAATCATTGAGCCCGTTGTTTTTGGTGACGAGCGTGGTTTTTTTATGGAAACCTGGCAACAAGATAAATTTTCAAACTTTGTTTGTGATGTTAATTTTGTTCAGGATAATCAATCCAGGTCAGAGAAAAATATTCTTCGTGGATTACATTACCAATCAGTTAATACACAAGGAAAACTCGTTCGTGTAATTCGAGGTGAAGTATTCGATGTTGCTGTTGACATGAGAAAGTCATCACCAACATTCGGTAAGTGGACAGGTGTTTTACTATCAGAAGAGAACAAGCGACAGCTATGGATCCCTGAAGGCTTTGCTCATGGATTTTATGTGATATCGAATGACGCAGAGTTTGTCTATAAATGCACAGATTATTATAATCCAAAGCATGAGCATACTCTTGCGTGGAACGATGAGGCAATTGGCATTACATGGCCTATACCTGAAGGGGAACATCCAATACTTTCTCAGAAAGATAAACAAGGAAAAAGTTTTTCTGAATCATATCTATTTGATTGAGTTTCTGCATTTATATAACTTATACCCACTGGGAAATTAAACTTCAGTGGGTGGTAATGCATAAATTTAAGTGATAAGTTAGTTCCGTTATATATTAAACTTCATATGGCATTAGCGTTGATAACCAGAGTGAGTGCAAATGGAAACAAATAATAAAAATATACAGTGGATCACTAATACCAAAGGTATCGCAATGCTTTTTGTGATTACTGGTCATATTGTTGGCGGTGTAGTGACATCAACAATCTTCCTATTTCACATGCCATTCTTTTTCATCTTATCTGGAATGCTATACTCAAATAAAAACACATTTAGGAAATACTTTTCACACAAAGCATTAAAGTTCTTCATTCCCTACATTGTTTTCACTTTAATTTTTATTTCATTCGAGTTTATAAAACTAATCGACACAGGCAACTTTTCTTTAGTTTCAATGAGAGATATTACGTATAAAAATATTTATGGCGGTCCGTTACTAAGTGGATGGCAAAGTGTTTTCTGGTTTATTCCTGTATTTTTCATAAGCCAACAAATATTTTCATTTTTAATTTCTAAAACGTCGAGAATAAGCCAATATGTTGTTATTACTAGCATGCTAATACTAGCTTATCTGGATTCTTATTTCTTCAGGGTATCTACACCATTCGATACGGCAGTTTGTCTATTTGCCGTGCCTTTGATTTGGTTTGGGTATATGTTAAGAAATAAAATAGCCAATTTTAACTCATTACTATGTATATCTATTCTTTTATTTTCAGTGCTTACTAATTACCTCTATCCTTCGACATTAAAACTCGACATGAAGTATTCATTCTTTGGCTTCCCTATCGTAGGGATAATCATATCTTTGTGTGCTACTAGTCTAATAATAAAAATTTCAAAAACAACATATTCTTGCAATGACCTGATTAGTGTTTTTGGCGAAAGATCAATGCTAATTATGTATATCCATCAATATATAATCATTAGCATCATAGGTAACTCAATCAAAACTCCAGAATTTAAAGTAGCTATCACAATAGCCATCTGCTATCTGTTCGCTAAAGGAATTAAATGTTATGAAGCATCTAACTTTGAAAAAAACAAAATCATTCTTACATTAATAAAAAAAGCTTTCTAAATAACAACACACAGATGTGTGTTGTTATTTATCTGACCTATTTCCTTTTCAAAAGAACAACCCCAGCCCCAAGAGCCCCACCGATTAGTATAGATAACACTAAAATCACTAATCTCTTAGGGCTGTCTTTTCTAACAGGGAGAGTTGGTTTCATTATATAGCGGAATGTTGATATAACCCGTTTATCATCATCTAAAGACTGTACTGCTAATAGATTCTGTACAGTACTATAATAATCTACATTATGAGGCAATGGAGCATCATTATAGTTTTGAATCATAGCTGATAAGGCATCACTACCTAATGCAAAGAGAGTATCATTTGTCGTAACAGATGAATTATCCAGTGATGGTTTTACAATTTGAGACTGCTTTGCAATAGCAAGAGCTTGATTTAAGACTTTCAGATGATCATTTTTTTTCTCTTGCGCTACTTTTTCTAATGAACTTATCGATGCTTGTAATTCTCTTTTTCTGGCATTGATATTTGCGTCCAGATCGCCACCAATATCAGTGACAATATTTCTATCTATAGTCTTAAGATATTCTGTTAATTTTAATTCTGCTTCTTGAGGTGTATTACCTGTATACATTATTTTCAACTGATCGGGTCTTTCTTTAGATAAGGGTTCACTGGTTAAAATCTCACTTTTGTCCTGATTCTGTAATTGCAGAGATTTAGCGGCTAACCCGCCCTGAAAACGATTAAAAAAACTTGATTGAATGTCACCAGCTAAAGAAGGAGTGTTCGGATACAACACATTTTCTGCCTGAGTATAAGCTGATACCTGCCCGGAATCTGGAAGAGTCACGATAGCAGTTGATGACCATTTTTCTTGTGCAGTAAAGGCATAGGTAGCCCCTAAAATCAGGCAGATGACAACAAAAAGGGAAATGATTTTTTTCCCTGCCCATAACTGCTGGATGATATCGATTAAATCAATCTGCTCAGATTGTGTTCGCTCATTACTGCCGGGAACTGCATTTGTATCTTTGCTCATCATTGCTTTTCAGCTCGCTTAAAAAAACACCAATTTCTATGGGTGAGATCCTTCAGAACTGCACAGTAAACACCGATTAATTTAAAGAATCCATCAGGAAAATACTGAAAATAAACAACAGATAACAGTGTAGATATGATTTATAGATTATGCCTGCAAAAAAGCCCGGCAAACCGGGCTTATCAGTAAAACGTATTACCTGGTGCGGATTAATCCAGCCATTCGGTGTGGAAGATGCCGTCTTTATCAATACGTTTGTAGGTGTGTGCGCCAAAGTAATCACGCTGAGCCTGAATCAGGTTAGCTGGCAGTACTTCTGCACGGTAGCTGTCGTAGTAAGCAATTGCTGCAGAGAAAGTTGGGGTTGGAATACCGTTCTGCACTGCGTAAGCCACTACATCGCGCAGCGCCTGCTGGTAGTCGTCTGCTGCTTTTTTGAAGTAAGGCGCCAGAAGCAGGTTAGCAATAGACGGGTTCTGTTCGTAGGCATCGGTAATTTTCTGCAGGAACTGGGCGCGAATAATGCAGCCAGCACGGAAAATTTTCGCGATTTCCCCGTAATTCAGATCCCAGTTGTATTCTTCAGAAGCCGCACGCAACTGAGAGAAACCCTGAGCATAAGAAACGATTTTACCCAAATACAGAGCACGGCGAACTTTCTCTGCGAATTCTGCTTTATCGCCACTGAAGGTTTTCGCCTGCGGGCCACTCAACACTTTAGAAGCAGCTACACGCTGTTCTTTCAGGGAAGAGATGTAACGGGCAAATACAGATTCAGTGATAAGAGACAGCGGTTCGCCCAGGTCCAGAGAGCTCTGGCTGGTCCATTTACCGGTACCTTTGTTTGCTGCTTCATCCAGAATGACATCTACCAGGTAGTTACCGTCTTCATCTTTTTTGGTGAAGATATCTTTGGTGATATCAATCAGGTAGCTGCTCAGCTCGCCTTTGTTCCACTCAGTAAAGGTGGTGGCCAGCTCTTCGTTAGACAGGTTCAGGCCCTGTTTCAGCAGTGAATAGGCTTCAGCAATCAGCTGCATATCGCCGTATTCAATACCGTTGTGAACCATTTTCACATAGTGACCAGCGCCGTCTGCACCAATATAGGTAACGCAAGGCTCACCATCTTCGGCTACAGCAGCAATTTTGGTCAGAATAGGTGCTACCAGCTCATAGGCTTCTTTCTGGCCGCCAGGCATGATGGAAGGGCCTTTCAGCGCGCCTTCTTCACCACCAGACACACCAGTACCAATGAAGTTAAAGCCTTCAGCAGACAGTTCACGGTTACGGCGAATGGTGTCCTGGAAGAAGGTGTTACCGCCATCAATAATGATGTCGCCTTTATCAAGGAACGGTTTCAAAGATTCGATAGCCGCATCTGTGCCAGCGCCAGCTTTAACCATCAACAGGATACGACGCGGAGTTTCCAGAGATTCAACGAACTCTTGCACGGTGTAATAAGGTGCCAGTTTTTTACCCGGGTTCTGGGCAATCACTTCCTCAGTTTTTTCACGTGAGCGGTTGAAAACGGAGACGGTATAACCACGGCTTTCAATGTTGAGCGCCAGGTTGCGCCCCATAACGGCCATACCGACCACGCCGATTTGTTGTTTGGACATTACAAACTCCTGTCTTGGGGATAATCACTGCGGTGCAATGCAGCTGAATGTATCTATGATGTTAACTCAAGCCTGCCGCTTGTGGATAGCCTTTGGTGCGCTTACCTTACGGCAGTAGTCGTTCAATCGTTACCAAATAAATCTCTTGTATAAACTTTATCCATAACATCGCTGAGCTCTGCCGACATACGGTTGCTCACAATGACATCGGATTGTTGCTTGAAAGCCGCAAGGTCGTTCACTACCTGCGAGTTAAAGAACGCTGGTTCTTTGAGCTCTGGCTCGTAAACAATCACAGGAATACCTTTGGCCTTAATACGCTTCATGATGCCCTGAATAGACGATGCCCGGAAATTATCAGAACCACTCTTCATGATAAGGCGATACACACCCACCACCTTAGGATTACGGGCAATAATAGAATCAGCAATAAAGTCTTTACGGGTACGGTTGGCATCTACAATTGCACTAATCAGGTTGTTCGGCACAGAATCGTAGTTTGCCAGCAGTTGCTTGGTATCTTTTGGTAAGCAATAACCACCATAGCCAAAAGACGGGTTGTTGTAGTGGCTGCCAATACGCGGGTCCAGCCCTACTCCCTCTATGATTTGGCGAGAATTCAGCCCCATTGATTCTGCATAGCTGTCCAGCTCATTAAAATATGCCACCCTCATTGCAAGATAGGTGTTGGCAAACAGCTTAATGGCTTCTGCCTCTGTGGCATCGGTATACAGCACCGGCGCATCTTTTTTAATTGCCCCTTCAACCAACAGCCCGGCAAAAGTCTCTGCTCGTTGTGAGCGCTCGCCAATAACAATGCGCGACGGGTAAAGGTTGTCGTACAACGCTTTACCCTCGCGCAGGAATTCTGGTGAGAAGATGAGGTTATTCGTGCCAAAACGTTGTTTGGCCTCTTCAGTAAAACCAACCGGAATTGTGGATTTAATGACCATCACCGCATCCGGATTGAACTGTAGTACATCCTTGATAACAGACTCAACGCTACTGGTGTTGAAGTAGTTGGTGACCGGGTCGTAATCTGTTGGCGTGGCAATGATGACAAAATCCGCGCCTTTGTAAGCAGTTTCTTTATCAGTTGTCGCGGTAAAATTTAATGCTTTATTACTCAGGTATTCCTGTATTTCTTTATCCGCAATAGGAGACTGCTTTTGATTCAGCAGATTTACCTTTTGCTCAACAATATCCAGCGCAACAACTTGATGGTGCTGCGAAATTAAAATGCCGTTTGAGAGGCCAACGTAGCCAGTACCTGCAATTGTGATTTTCATAACTATCTCTTAAAACTCAATACGCACCTTTTCTGAATAAGACAACACTGACAGTCTTAAACAAAATGACAATATCATTCCACAGTGACCAGTTTTTTACATACCACGAATCAAAATAAACCCTGGTCGTATAATCAACATCATTACGCCCACTCACCTGCCAAAGTCCGGTCATACCTGGTTTAACCATCAAATAGTAATCGACATCGTCAGAATAGCGTTCCAGCTCTTCCTGGATTACGGGCCGGGGGCCAACCAAACTCATTTCGCCTTTAAGTACATTAAATAACTGAGGCAATTCATCTAAACTAGTTTTGCGGATAAAACGGCCAATAGGTGTTATACGCGGGTCATCTTTTAGCTTAAAATCTTTATCCCATTCTTCGCGTGCTGCGGGGTCATTCTCCAAGAGTTCTTCAAGAACTTCTTTGGAATTCATAACCATAGAACGGAATTTATAGCAGTTAAATGCCTTGCCACGCCGGCCTATACGGCTATGAGCATAAATTGCTGGCCCACCATCACGCGACACTTTGTACCACAGATATAAGAAAAGCGGCGATGCCACAGCCATAATCCCCAGAGTGCAGATAATGTCAAAAGTACGCTTAATTACTCTGGAAGAATTCTTCGACAGGTTATTATGCACTTGTAGCAGTAATACTTCATGACTGAAAATAAATGACATACTTGTGCCATATAGAGGAAAGCCACGTAGTGAAGGAATAATCGTCACATTTCTGCATTTGTGTTTCGCAAGAAAACGCAACCAGTTTTCAAACTTCTCTTTTTCATCAAAATCACAGGCAATAACAAATTGAGTGGAATACGAATTAAACCGAACCAACAGTTGTTCAGGATCACGAATAACAGGCCGTTCCTCTAACTCGGTCAATTCAGAATCCACATCACAAAAGGCATCAATTTTAAACCCCGATGCTTCTTCACTTTGTAGTGCATAATATGCATCACGTGCGTTTTTTCCAGCGCCCAGTATAACTGTGCGTTTCTTCCAGTACCCCATTTTATCTAAAATATGTTTAGTCACCTCCCTGAAGAGAGGAACTAAAATAATTGCATACACCCAGCAATAAGCCCATACATAACGGGAAAAATGCCATTTAGAGAATGCAACCAGGGCAAGGTCGAATATTGAAAAAATAACGATGGTTCTGAGAGTTTCTTTTAACTCAGACCAAAATGGTTTTTTCTGCGCGTAGTGGCGAAGACGAACCCAAAACCAAAGCACACACAGAGTAGTCAGAATAACATGCGAGAGGATCCGCACATCAATTTGAATCATCGGCATAAAGGTATTGAGATCGCCGAGGAACAGAACCACGGTTAAAAACGAGAGGCCCAGAGCAATATTTAACCAGATAAAATCTGACAACATTAGTGCGCTGCGGCAAATAAACTCTCTCTTATGGTCGTTAAATTGGCTACTTTTCATTGATTGTTCCCTGGCACGAACAAGGAGACTCGTGCCTGATGCTGTCTACTTTCCCGAATTAACGTACATGTTCTGTGTGTTTTTAGCCTGGGTATTAATTAGTCCATCTGAGAAGTCATGCCAGGCCGTTTCCACAAAATTCTGGATCTCAGTACGGAACCGTTGTTCAGAAAAGGTTAGTGCATGTTCCCGACAATCTGCCGGGTTAATCACGTTACTATATGTTTCAAAAGCATTAACGGCTTCGCATATTGCATCGGCCGTTTGCTCAAAGAAAAACACACCTGTTGGTTTTTCACTACCCAGCGGCTTCACCGTTTCCAGGCAGCCACCTTTGCCATAAGTAATCACTGGGGTTCCACTGGCTTGTGCTTCTACAGGAGAAATTCCAAAGTCTTCCTCAGCAGCAAAAACATAGGCCTTCGCACGTTTCATGTAATCAACAAGTGAAGCATCATCCTGGTACCCCAAAAGCGTTACATTTGGTGTTGCGAGCTTTTTGATCTTTTCCATTTCAGAACCATCGCCAATCACTACCAGTTTTTTATCCGGCATTTTGGCAAAAGCGCTCACAATAAGATCAACTCGTTTGTAGGGTACCATGCGGCACGCTGCCAGGTAGAAATCCTCTTTCTGGTCATTATATTCAAACTTATCTGTATTCACTGGCGGGTAGATAACATCGGCTTTTCGCCCATACACCTTGTTGATTCGGCGGGCAATAAACTGTGAGTTACCAATAAAGTGGTTAACTCCCGCAGCAGTACGATAATCCCAAATACGAATTTTATGCAGCAAATATTTTGCCACCCACCCTTTCAGGCCTTTGCTCAAACCTGCTTCACGCAAGTATTGGTGCTGAAAATCCCAGGCATAGCGAATTGGAGAATGAACATACGATATATGAATCTGGTCAGGGCCAGTAATAACCCCTTTAGAAACAGCATGGCTGCTGGAGATAACGACATCATAAGCAGACATATCCAGTTGCTCAATAGCAAGTGGCATCAGGGGTAAATAGCTTTGGAACTTTTTGGCAGCCTTCGGAAGGCGCTGAATAAATGTTGTGGTCACTGGCTTGTTTTTCAGAAAGCCACGCTCTTCGGGTGTTAAGAAATCACAGACTGCGAAAAGATCTGCATCCGGGTAACAGTTCAAAAATTGTTCAACCACCTTCTCGGAGCCCGCATAAGAACTGAACCACTCATGTACGATCGCGACTTTCATTACGTTTCTCATTAATCAAATTAAACATTTTTTCTGTGCGGGACTGATAGGTATATTGCTGTGCCAGCTCCTGGCATTGCTCAACAGAGATACGCTTTCCGGAAGTGATATCTTCAAGTGCAGCTATAAATTCTTCTGGTGTATGGCCTATCCGGGCATAGTCTTTGACATCACAAAGAGAAGGCAAGTCTACACTGACAACTGGCTTACCTGCGGCAAGATACTCAAAAAACTTCATAGGAAACATTGATGCTGTGTACTCGTTCAAATTATTCGGCAGCAATGTTGCGGCGAACCCTTTAAGGTACCCCGGTAAATCCTGGTAAGATCTGGCCCCAATCAGGTGGATATTATTGTGCCGGGTTAGTTGTGAAGCATCCGTATTAGGATCCCCTTCCCCTACATCCCCAATCATTACAATTGACCATTCCGGGTGCGCGACAGCAATCTCTTCGACCAGCGAAAAATTCACTTTATAACCACTAATGGCACCAATAAAACCAATTCGTGGCTCTGCTATTTCCGCAAGGTCTGCTGGAATGACCGTATCTGCCTCAAGTGCCTTAGAGAAGTGGTTGTAATCTGCTACGTTGGAAAAATAATAGACTTCGTCACTCCATTGCTTACGTGTTTTAAGTAATGTCAATGATGTAACAAAGTTAATATCCGCATTGCGTACTAAATCTTCTTCCGCTTCTTGCAGGATATCCACTGGCATTCCTGGCTGTGCTTTAATTTCATCCACACAGTGGTAAACTGTATAAATAAAATTTTTCAATGCCAGAAAGCGTGTTGTAAGTGGATTGTATGTCCACAATGTTTTATTACTAAACCCAAGCCGCCAGCACCAAAAATTTAGTGCCGTAGTTAAGATAAATTTATTCAATTTACGCACGAACGCGTAATTATTAAATGGGATAGAAATAGGTGACCACACCCAGATATTATCTCTAACCTTACGCGGAGCTTTTACTGCTTTAATTAAACGCCGAAAAATACGCGATAGATCCTTTTTATTAACACTGGGTCTGCGCAGCCCCAGAGATTCAATATAAAGCACCCGGTGCCCACGTTTAGCCAGTTCCAGAGTAACATGTTGTTTATTCGTCCAAAAAGGGTTATCCCAGTCTGCTGTTGATAAAACAACGATATCTTTAATTTCTTTTTTTCTATTCATGTAAGTATATTTATCTCAGTCCTTTTTTGGTTATCAGGGAAACGACTCCATTCCTATATAAAGGGAATAACATAGCCCACAAAAAAGCAAAAACAAAAAAGACCACTCCATGAGCAATTAAACGAGCTACAGATGTGTTAAAGTGACTAAATACATCCCCTATCGAATAACAAAGAAGCACATACAGAATAATCCCAGAAAAAACCTTTAGAATAGTGGGGAGCAATACATTAGATATTTTTAAATACCAAGAACTGAGAAGCATCATCGCTATTCCGTATATAGAGTTCCCAAGCCCTAAACCAAATGCCCCCCAATACTTATACGAAGCTAAATTAACCAATGCATTACTCAATAGTGCAATAGCCATTACTACTAAAACTTGTTTATTTTTCAGATGCGAGCTTAATGCTTTTATAAATATGTAACCAACAACCTGCGCCCACAAACCAATAGCCATACCTTGTACAATATGAGTTGTAACAACAACCGATGTTTCATTAAACTGTCCACGCATAAATAGAAAAATCACTAAATCACGCGCATAGAAAAAAATAAAAAAAGACATATTAATGACAAGCAGAGCCAACCAACAATATAATTTTGATATTTTTTTTCGGATAATATCAAGTGATTGAGAAGGCCATTCAGAGAGACCAGCGAAAGCAATAGGAACAGACAAAATGAAAACCACAGTGTCTGTTATAAACTTGGCGTAGTCAAGCGCGGAAACCACATCTATATTTATAAGTGAGGCCAACGCACGCTCTAAAGTTATATTACCTTGAAGTATTAACGGAAGTAATAACAAAGGTCGCAATGTAATCCAAAAGCTATTCATTACAAGCTTAACTTCTGATAGACGTATTACTTTAGGTAAAATTAATACACTACTTTTTCTCGCTCTAAAGAATATCCATACACAGAAAAAAACATAGCTTCCTGTAAACCCCCAGGCCAGATATAAAAAATTGTCATAGTAAAATGCACATAAAACACCAATAACCATTCCAATATTTTGCACTGATGCCCGCATAGACATTGGCTTATAATCGCCATGAGCCATCGATATATAATTGAGCAAAGCTGATATGAAATAGAATGGGCAGCAAAGAGCCATTAATTTTAATAAATGCACAGCCATAGAAAATGACTGTTCCCCAAGGCCTGGGGCCATTACTTTCACCCAATACTCCGAATGAAAATATAGAACAAAGAGTAGTAAAAAAGAAATCGTGGTAAAAAAAACAAACATGCAAAACTTGAATGTTAATGCAAGCTGTTCATTTTCTACAAGATATTTTTTATATAATGGGATTAAAGCAGAGTTCAAACTATCACTGGTCATAAAATTAATAGGAACCAGCGTACCTGTTTGCGCTATTCTGTAGGCACCATTAATATCTCCAGTACCAAAAAATTTTGCCATCAAAATTTCACGGAGTAACCCTAGCGCTTTTGATAACATGTTACCACTAAGTATCTGACCAATTGCTTTTTTCATTTAATTATCATCTAAAGAGCGAAATGTAACTTTCGACAGAAAACTTAAGCGTGTTTCTCTGTGGTATATAACTCTCTCTTCTTCCTGATTCATTCAGAAATTTTAATACCGGTTCAGCTTCAGCTTTATAAGGACTACACTTAAAAATTTTTCTGTTTGCATCGAAATATAAGTGATCAGATATAATAATTGGCAAACCTGCACTCATTGCCTCTAGCAGGTTTAATGGCAACCCCTCTACTCGCTTTGTCAAAAAGAGAAATGCATCTGCACATTGCATCAATTTTGCAAGTTCAGGCCTTGTTTTCGAACCAGCAAAAATAACATCACCACTCAAAGCCAAACGTGCAACATCGTTGCGTAAATTATTTTCATATGGGCCATCGCCACAAACAATATACTTAACGTTATTATGTATTTCCTGCATTTTCTTGAATAGCTGAATATTATTATCTACGCCTTTTTGCTCATGCAGCCGCGATGCCGAAAGGAATACAAGAGCATCCTGTGGGATACACAACTCCTCTCTCAGTTGCTCTTTTAGGAGCACATCATCGCTAAAAAGGGCTTGATCAATACCATTTTCAATCTTAATAACATTATTGCTGTTACAGATTTGATTCGTTGGAAAGCTTGTCAAATCATTAAATACCGCATCACCTACAGCCACAATCCAGTCAAAATGCTTGTAGTGTCTGGCGTCCCCGTAGAATCCTTTTATATTTTTAATACAAGAAAGAATTTTTTTAATTTTACCGGTTTTTATTTTTGATAATATCTCACCAACTGACGTGCCATGCGCCTGCATTATAAACTTGGCATTTGGAAAGTCATTCTTGTACTTCAAACAACTAAATGCACCTGCACTAATACTTATCACTGCTCTAACATTTTCTTTCTCAGGCCAGCCAGAGATAAGTTGTTCTGTCTCTTTCCACCACCCGGTTGAATATTCAGCTATCGGTATGTTTTTTAATGTAATAACATCAGGATACGATGAATTCTCTTTTACTGGTTCAGTTTTCAGTTCGGTTGTCACAACAGTGACTTTATAACCACTCTTACCTAACTCAACAGCCAGATCCCAGGCAACAACTTCCATACCACCTAAATGATGAAAAGGAAGCGAGCGAGAGAATATGATTATTTCATTACTCATTAATCATATCCTTATAGATTTTCTCTAATTTTTTTGTCTGAATATTAATATTAAAATGCTGCCGAACTCTTTCCCTTCCATTGCTACCAAATGTACGTTTCAACCCGGCATCACGTACCAAAGTTAGCATTCTCTCAGCTAGTTCATTACTGTTATTTTCTTCAACCAGAAAACCCGTCTTTGCATCTAGTACTACTTCTGGTATACCACCATGATTGGTGCCAATAACAGGTACTCCTGTTACTGCAGCTTCCAATAACACCATTCCCAACCCTTCTGCATCGCCCGTTTTAGCCGTTAAGCTGGGTAAAACCAGCATACTTGCCTTACGCATCCATTGCATTACCTCTGCATGGGGAATAGCACCAACAAACCGAACATTGGCTTCAAGATCTAAAGCGGTCACTTGTGCTTTCAACTGTGGTAATAAAGGACCATCCCCTACAATGACCAGTTGAGCATCTTTCTCGCTCTTTTTTATCTGGTGTAGAGCCTTCAACAGTACCGAAGTGCCTTTCTTTTCAACCAGACGAGCAACATGCAATATGATACCGGTATCTTCAGACTCATCTCTCTGCTGGTATTTATCAGTATCAATACCGATATAATGCTGAATCAGTTTATTCTCAGGGAAACCATTTTTTAGTGCCTGCTCAGCAATAAAATTTGATACGCAAATAAACTTGTCGCCTTGCTGCTTTAACGCATTCTGGCGGAACAGATAATTTATCCATGCAGGTGAGCGCGAAGCAAGGAGGTCTTTTGCTGTCACAGTAACATCGAAGCCATGCAGCGTTGTAATCAATGGTACTTTTACACGTTTTGCTAAAGCAAGCGCATACACACCATCAATAGCAAAATGCGCATGGATCAGATCTAACGCAGGAGTATTTTTTAGTGGAGTATCATATGGTGCAGCTGATGTCGTTAGCGCATTATACGCTTCTGAAAAACGTTCAGTCACAGAGCCATTACGATTAAGAACATAACTCGGCGTGTCTTTAACCGGCGTACCGATAATCTTCCGACCAATATAGCACTTGTTATAAGCCTGAATTGACTCAGCCTGTTGCTGTATAAAAACTTCAGATCCCTTGAATAACTGATTACGGAATATACCTACTGTTTTCATTTTATTTCCTTATCGTACTTCCGTATTGGCGTATTACCCGCTATACCCAAACCAAGCATGACAGCTAAAGCTATCATTTGATGTTGTTCACCAATTAACCCAAAGTTTTCACCGAAACCATGAGCAAACTGCCACAACAGCACCATAAGAAGTGTATAACCTATGTTTTTCTGTTCTTCGTTAGCTATGGTTGAAATAGCTCGCAAGGCGACTTTTACGCAAGCCAGCATAAATGCAGCCCCCATAAGTGATGCCAACACACCGGATTTGGACCATAAGTAAATCAGTGTGTTATGAGGAGGGAGAAAATAGTCTGTGTGCTTACTGTAATCCGCTTCCCAGCCACCAAACCCTTGCCCCATAATAGGGTTTTTAATAAATTCCCCCAGGGCGTAGCTCCATATCTGATAACGAGTTTCAGCGGTTTCCGTTGATTGGTGCAGAAAACCATGTTGTTCCGCAATACCAGCAACAACCGCAACCATAATGAGTAATAAAGCAAAACTCCCACCAGCCAAAGTAACAACTAATCTACTATTTTTATTTAACTTTAAGTAAAAAATAAAAAGTGGTATTAATACAGCGAATAAAACACCTGCTTTTGATCCGGTAAAGAAAACAGAGACCCACAAAAAGAGAGCCATTAACAGTGAAATTTTCGATTTATGGACTTTAAAAATCCCCCATGCCATAAATGCACATACACCGACATAGCAGGCTGCTGCATTAGCATTAACAAATAGTACCCCACCAGCCTTCACAGGATCGTAGAAGTTATTCCTGACACCATTTAACAGACCACTAAGAACATTAGGCCCCATTAGATAATTACTGATGGGTGAAAGAACTATTGATAACTCCAACTGTTCATCAAGCCTGAACATTATTATTGTTACAGCCTGTAGGCAAACAGCGAATAACATTATATTGATGATTTCATACAATGCTTCTCTATTATTACTGGCGAGACAGTACACAGAGCTACTGATAATAATAAACTCAATATAATATGCAATATCTCTTATTCCCATTGATTTTTCTACTGACCAATACAAACTCACCGTACTAATACCAATTAATAATAGCAGTGAAATGCTTGTTGGTTTCGCAAGAAAGACATTGGCACTTTTAAAAAACTCTGGTAATAAGAGTGCAGGAAGAAGAAATGCAAGTGGGACATCAGACCCACCCAGTTGTACCAAATACAACTGAGGAACTGTGCAAACCAGCACCAGAAGCAACCGATGCTGTAAAGGTAGAGCAAGGCACAAAAAGAAAATAATCGCGCCTAATATCCCTAACAAAACTTCAATCATTTATATTTACCTGTGAGGTTTCACTAGTTAAATTCATTAACTATTAATCAACAGAAGCAACTCATCCCGCTTGCTCTCCATCAACGCATAATCGCCTTTTGTCTCAACATTAAGACGAAGTAAAGGCTCAGTATTGGATGTCCGCAGGTTAAAACGCCATTGTTCAAATGTAAGGCTCAACCCATCAGTGTAATCAACTGAAACGGCATGGGGTAAATACTGCTGTTCAATTTTGGCAATCAGCTGTACCGCATTGGTTACCTTGCGGTTGATTTCACCAGAAACAGGGAATTTCTCAATTCGCGCTTTCACCAAATCTCCCAGCGTTTTCCCGGTTGTCATGAGTAATTCAGCAACCAACATCCAGGGGATCATCCCACTATCACAGTAAGCAAAATCACGGAAATAGTGATGGGCGCTCATTTCACCGCCGTAGACTGCATTTTCTTTGCGCATTCTCTCTTTGATGAACGCATGCCCCGTTTTTGACATAACGGGAACGCCACCACTCTCTGTAACTATATCAATGGTATTCCACACCAGGCGGGGATCATGAATGACCTTCTCACCTTTTTGTTTACGCAGAAAGGCTTCGGCTAATAAACCAACAATATAATACCCTTCAACAAAGTTGGCGTTTTCATCAAATAAAAAACAGCGGTCAAAGTCGCCGTCAAAAGCGATTCCCATATCTGCGTTGTTGGCTAATACAGCGTTCGCAGTATCTTGCCGAGATTCTGGCAACAGTGGGTTGGGAATACCGTGTGGGAAAGAACCATCTGGGTTATTGTGAATTTTAATCAGTTGCACTGGCAGTTTTGCATCAGCGAAACGTTTTTCCAGTTCATCAACTACATGTCCGGCAGCACCATTACCAGAGTTGATAACAAGTTTGAGGGGTTTATGCCTGAAGTTATCAAGGTTCACATACCCCAGTAAGTGATCCACGTAATCATTCAACAAATCAATTTTTGTATACTGCCCGGGTTTGATACTCGCATCAGTAGAGAAGTTATTCTCTTGTGCAAGGCGTTGAATTTCATGCAGCCCCGTATCACCACTGATTGGTTGAGCTCCCTGGCGAACCAATTTCATCCCATTGTAGTTAATAGGATTATGACTCGCCGTTACTTCAATACCGCCATCCATTTCCAGGTGAAAGGTTGCAAAATAGATTTCTTCTGTACCCGACAAACCGATATCGAAGATATCACAACCAGCATCCATCAGGCCCCGGGCAAGCGCCATTTTGAGCGACTCACTGGTTTCGCGTACATCGCCCCCTAACACTACCTTTTTCGGTTTCAGGCATTGCGCGTAAGCACGGCCAATGCGCCATGCTATATCTTCATTAAGCTCAGTACCTAATTTCCCACGGATATCATAGGCTTTAAAACATGTTAATTTTTGTTCTTGTTTGTTGTCCATTTACTGAATCCTTTGAACATCATCTTCACCTAAATAACTGCCAAACTGGATTTCTAAAACTTCCAGGTCAATTTTCCCAGGATTTGAGAGCTTATGTTTCTTACCTACGGGAATAGTTGTTGATTCATTCTCTGTAAGGAAAAACGCATTGTTATCTACCAGAATGGAAGCTGTGCCTGCCAGCACGACCCAGTGCTCAAGCCTGTGGTGATGTAACTGTAAGGAAAGTTCTCCGCCGGGAATAATTGTGATGCGATTGACCTTATAACGTGTATTCATCACCAGAGTTTCAACATGCCCCCATGGTAAATACCGTGTTGGGTGCTCCCGGAATTCGCTGCGCGACTGCGATTTCAGGTATTCAACAACCACTTTTACGTCCTGAACACTGTCTTTATTCGAGACAAGCAATGCGTCCTTCGTGTTCACTATCACCAAATCGCTGACGCCCAATGTCGCCGTTAATTTGTCCTCACTGCGGATATAACAATCTCGCGTATTGTGGGCAAAGACATCCCCGGTAAGTGCGTTCCCATTGTTATCATGATCAGAGGTTTCCCACAGTGCGGACCATGACCCTACATCATTCCAGCCAGCATCCATGGCAGCAACAATACCCGCCTGAGTATGTTCCATCACTGCATAATCGATGGAATTAGATGGGCATTTTGAAAATACGTCTTTATTGAGTTTGATAAAGTCTAAATCACTGACAGGCTGCATCATTGCACTTCGGCAGGCGTCCAGAATTTCCGGACAATATGCACTCACTTCTTTGAGGTAGACTGAAGCCCGGAACATAAACATTCCGCTATTCCACAAGTATTCACCACTATCAAGGTATGCCTGCGCAGTAGCTAAATCTGGCTTTTCAACAAAGCGTTTGATTTTCCAGGCTGTTGATTCCCCTACTTGCTGCATATCTCCGCGCTGAATATAGCCATAACCGGTTTCTGGCTGCCCCGGAACAATACCAAACGTAACCAGTTTTCCTTGCTCAGCAAACGGAATGGAATTACGGATAACAGAGTGAAAAGTATCTTCATCCGCAATCAAATGATCGGCTGCCAGTACCAGAAGAATAGGATCATCACCCGTGCGTATAGCATGTAATGCAGCAAGGGTAATTGCAGGTGCCGTGTTACGACCGACGGGCTCAAGAATAATATTACCAGCCAGCTTATTCAGTTGCCTGAGTTGTTCAGCGACCAGGAACCGGTGATCTTCATTACAGATAACAATAGGATCCTCTACGGCTAACCCCTCAAGGCGGGAAATCGTGTTCTGTAACATCGACCCCCCCTGGTGAAATGACAGAAATTGCTTGGGCTGCAATTCTCGGGACATCGGCCATAACCGACTTCCTGTTCCCCCTGCCATGACAACTGGAAGTAACATCCTTCTTCTCCTGCTTTCTTCAATCAAGACTGGCTTGTGTGTAAAAAAGGCACGCTACCGCCCCTGGCTTACGCTACCAGAAGCAACAGGCGCAAATTGGCAGCGTAACCGCAGCTTCCATACAGGTTGAGGTCACGCCATGTAGATTAGGGCATAAAGCAGAGTCCGTCCTGGAATCTGAAGATAAATTTTATTGGTGTTATATAAGAGAAAAAGACCACCCTGAAAGCATCAAGGTAGTCTCTTCAATTTACTGCATCAGTTGAGTTGGCAATCAGCCATTCGCTTCCAACATCTTCTCAATGCTCTTACGGAACTTCTGCCCTTCTTTCAGGTTACGCAGGCCGTAGTTCACAAACGCCTGCATGTAACCCATTTTTTTGCCGCAGTCGTAGCTTTCGCCTGTCATCAGGGTGGCTTCAACTGGCTGGGTTTGGTTCAGTTCGGCAATGGCGTCGGTAAGCTGGATACGGCCCCAGGCACCGGGTTGTGTGCGAGCCAGAATCGGCCAGATATCTGCAGAGAGCACATAGCGGCCAACGGCCATCAGGTCTGATTCCATTACCTGGGGTTCGTCTGGCTTCTCGATAAAGTCCACAATACGGCTAACTTTACCTTCGTTTTCCAGCGGCTCTTCGGTTTTGATAATGGAATACTGCGATAAATCGCCGTCCATACGTTTCGCCAGCACCTGGCTGCGGCCGTGCTCATTGAAGCGGGCAATCATGGCAGCAAGGTTGTAGCGCAACGGGTCTGCACTGGCGTTATCAATCACTACGTCTGGCAGAACCACCACAAACGGGTTGTCGCCAATGGTTGGGTGTGCACACATAATGGAGTGGCCCAGCCCAAGCGGCTGCGCCTGGCGAACGTTCATAATCGTTACGCCTGGCGGGCAAATAGACTGAACTTCAGCAAGCAACTGGCGTTTAACACGCTGTTCCAGCAGGGCTTCAAGCTCATAGGAAGTATCGAAGTGGTTTTCTACGGCATTCTTAGAGGAATGGGTAACCAGAACAATCTCTTTGATCCCTGCGGCCACAATTTCATCGACAATGTACTGAATCATGGGTTTGTCGACGATGGGTAGCATTTCTTTAGGAATTGCCTTGGTGGCTGGCAGCATTGCCATTCCCAAACCGGCTACCGGAATAACGGCCTTCAAATTACTCATGTTCACTCCCACCTCACTGGTTGAGGAATTATAGTCCTTTGGCACTCTCGCGCCAGCACGTTTTGTTAACAGTGCCTGGCTCGCCATCTTAGCGCCCGGCACAATCGAAATAAATTGAAAAATTTGCTTTTCAGCATTATCCGTACAGGGCATAACCAGTTGTCAGCTTACGTATGCCAAATTTTCAAAAACGGCTATGCTCCGCGGCGCGGTAGTGCAAAATTCAGCTGTTTGGTGTTTACATGCACCTGGTCGATACGGTCGATATCCACCGAAGCGCTGCCATGGGTATCTACCGCATGCACGTTCGCCATAGATAACAGCGTGTCTTCCCGTGCTGAAAAGTGCCCGCGCACATCTTTACGTAAATCGAAATGCAATTTTAATGCCGGGCCGTCTGCCCGGTCGCGAACCACGTTGATATCGCGCAAAAACAGGTGCTGTGGCTTGTTATGCAATTCAATCCCGGCCTGCTGAATATTCAGGTTGGTGATCGCCACAAACGAAGTATCGTTGCCGGAAGAAATTTGAATGCCGCGCAGCGGAAGTTTTGCCTGGCGGTTATCCAGCCGCACGTCATTCAGTTTGAAATTCTGTGGAATAGATAAATACTTGCCGCGCACAGTACCGTAACCAATCAGCATACCTGCGCTATTCACCATATCTATGTTATCTATCACAAAATCATCACAACCATAAATAGCGACGGTGGCGTTATCAATCCCCGCTTTGCGGCTGAACAACGGGCTGATGTTGCGCGCTTTCACATTGCGAATCACAAAGTGTTTGCCGTTTTCCACATGCACTAACTGGCGGCAGTTACTGCCGGTAATATTCGCCACTACAAAGCGTTTTACCGTTTGGCTTTCCGGGTAGTTGTTGTCGTAGGTACTGCCCGCAAGCCCAATGCCAATGCCCCAGTTAATTTTGCCGTTGGTGCAATTAATGTTGTCGATAACATGGTCGGAAATCAGAATATCGCTGTCGTTAATCGCAACATTCCATTCCACGGCATCACCCTGCAAGTCGTTAAACCGGCAGTTGGTAATGCGCACGCCTGTCATCTGGTTATGGAACCCCTGGCGCAGAATGGCGTAGTTGGCGTGGTGAACATGCAGGTTATCTATGGTGAGGTCACTCATCTTGCCGGGGTTACGCCCGCCAATATAAATCTGCATTACCGGGCCGAAGCCGGTCATTTCCAGGCCGGTGATTTTGTTACCCGAGCCACGCACATCCAGAATAATATTGTGCAAATGCCCGCCGTTTTGCCCTGTTACATGGCAGCCATCCTGCAACACAAACCGGCCTTTGCCATTGCCTTTAATTTCACCGCTCACTAACAGCTTTTTATTGGCGGGGATAAACACCGCGCTGTTGAAGCCGTCGCAGGTGAGCCCGGCCGGCACTTCCACTACATCTGCCGCGGCGAATGCCTGTTTAAAGGCCTCTGGCCAGTTGCTCTGGTAGAAGTTTTTGACACTCACAGTAGACGGGCCCGCGGCGCGGGCATAACGGGAAAGTAGCGGTAAGGAAGCCAGTGCTGCGCCGGTCTGGATTAACCGGCGGCGGGAAAGCGTTGATTTAAGTACAGGCATAAATCCTCAGTTTCGGTTTACAGCGTTTGAAGCAGGTCGGCGAGCTGGCGGTAAATACGCTGCTGGTTAAACTCACCTTCCACTTTGGCACGGGCGCGGGCCAGTACCGGCCGCAACTCCTCTTCACCTACATGGGCAAAGGCCTGCAGCCTGTCGGCCAGGGCTTCGGCATCGTGCTCTGGCACCAGCCAGCCAGATTCACCGGATTCAATCAGTTCAGGAATGCCGCTGTGCAGGGTAGATACCACCGGTATCCCCACTGCCATAGCTTCCATTAATGCCACCGGGATCCCTTCCATGTCGCCGTCCGCGCCGGTCACGGATGGCAATAAAAACAAGTCTGCTTCATCCAGCATGGCTTTCACTTCATGGCTGGGTTTAAACCCGGGCATAAAGACCTGGTCGTCCAGCTGGAATTGTTCAATCAGGGTTTTCAGGCGGCGTTCCCACGGGCCAATGCCCAAAATGTGGTAGCGAAACGGCACACCGCGCGCTTTCAGAATGCGGCAGGCTTCAATGGCAACGTGCAGCCCTTTTTTCTCTGTAAGCCGGGCCACAGAAACAATAGATAACGGCGTGCCGGGTACTTTCAGTGGGCGGCGGGAGAATTTCTCCATATCCACGCCCATGCGGGAAACCGTGATTTTGTCTGGCGGGCAGCCCATATCTTTCAGGCGGCTGGCCCACAGCTCACTGATAGGCAGCATCATGTCGCCACGGTTAAACAGTTGCTGGTATTCCGGGGTGTAATGTTGCAGCACTTCACGGTGGGAAATATCAATGCCGTGGAACACGGTGGCGATTTTGCCGCGCAGCGCACCCAGTTCACGCAGCTTGGCGGCACTGACACCCGCCGGGCCAAAGTGGGCGATAAATACATCGGCTGTGACGGGTTCAGGCAAGCCACCGCACACTGCAGACAAAATCAGGTTGCGGGCCTCGTTGCCGTAGCGCTTCATGTTCAGCGCCCGCCAGGTGCTGGCTCGCCCCAGGCCTTTCAGGGTTTGCGACAGCCGGTATTTCATTTTGGCTCCGCGCCCTTCGGGTTCATCCAGCAGGTAGTGGGTTTTCGCCGCCAGGTTGTACTGGGTGTAAGCGGCGTGGGTGTTTTTGGTGTCTCCCTTCGCCAGGGAGACAATTTCTACCTCGTAGCCCATTTCAATAAAGGCGACGATTTGGTTGAGTACAAAAGTTTCCGAAGCAAGGGGAAACTTCAGCAGAAAAAAGCAAACTTTCATGGCTTATTTGGCCTCCAGCACCCGGTCAATGACGCTTTTCACCATGGCCATGCCACTGGCGCGTTCGGCATCCACTGCCGGTTTAAGACGGGCATTCAGGGAATCGAGCTGGCCCAGGGTATCGGCCACTAACCCGGCCAGTGAGCCATCCAGCAACTGGCGAATGTCTATGGCCATTTCTGGCAGGCCCAGTTGCTGCATAATGCCGGCGGATTTGTGTTCGTAGTTGATGGCAATCGCCGGTGTGCCAAAGTTCATGGAGATAATGGCGGAGTGCAGGCGTGTGCCCACCGTCAGTGAACAGGCAGCAAGGATTTTGCCCATTTCCAGGTCGTTCAGTTCATCCATAACCACATGGTAGTTTTCTGGCTGGTTCACATAAGCCGCCAGTTTCAGCGCCACCATGCGGTCGTCTTTGTTGTAACTGTCGATACCGGTACAGGTAGACAACGCCACCACCTGGTAGCCCTGGTCAATAATGCGGTTTACCACAGTGGCGAACGCCTGCTCGTAGGCTTGCTGGGTGGTGCCCAGGCGTTTGTCGAACGGGGCCAGTTCACGCAGCGTTACGGCAACTGTGGGCTTTTTGGCGATGGTATCCAGCCAGTGCTGCACCGCGTAACTGGGGGCAAAGTTGTCAACCTGGTGGTCCACCAGCCAGGCGGTGTCCACCCCGGCTTCCACTTTGCGGGTATCTATGTTGCTTTGCTTCATCAGATCCAGGCTAACGGATTCACGCAAAATCAGTGCGTCACAGTGGCCGAACACATAGCTTGCCAGTTGGTTGAACTGCGGGTCCTGGAACGGGCCCACACTGTGCCCAATCATATACACGGGCTTTTTCGCCATCAGGCTGCACAGCGCGTGTTCAAACTGGGGAACACCGTACAAATCGACAAAGAATGAGCCGCCCACCTGAATAATGGCGTCGTACTCTTTAAGCGCGCCAACAAAATCGGTAAACCCGCGCGGCAGCGTGATGTTGCGCATACGCCCGGTGTTGGTCACTTTTGCCAGTAACACCTGGTGCTGGTAACGGCGGCGCAATACTTTCTTCACCCGCCCTACCAGGCCGCTGGCGTTCAGGTGTTGTTTCATTTGTTTGTACAGTGGGTCGCCCATTACTGGCCTGTCCAGCAACCATGCGGAACTGACAGGGTAACGGCTCATGACATCCACATCGGCCTGGGGCGCAATGGTGGCAATGGCATCGATAAGGCCACGTAAAATGGCACTGTCGCCACGGTTGCCGCAGGTGTGATTGCCAAGAATCAGTAATTTCATACAGACCTCTTAATGGGGTTCTTCCGTTCAGCATCGGGGTGTCCTCACCCCGCCCGTAATCCGGGAACATGCCTAAAGTAAAAAATCAGGGAAATCAGCCAGGTGAGCAGCTCGCCTGCGTTACTGTGCCCGCAATAATGTTTTCAGGCGCTCATTGCGGCAAAACTGCCGTTTCAGCTCCACCACCAGCGGGTTACGCGAAATCACCAGTGTGGCAATAAACGCCAGCACACCCGCCGCAACCTGGGTAGTGAACACCACTCCCAGTGCAGCATGGCCGTGCATTGCCAGCCCCAGGGCGTAGCTCACCACAATGGTGGGCAAAGACAGGTAGAACGGCAGCCAGATACTCAGGGCATACTCTTTGTAGCTGGAGCCCAGCACCGGTTTGATCATCACGAAGTAGCTCAGCACCGTGTTAATGATTTGCACCAGCAAAAAGCCCAGAGTTACCCCCAGCGCGCCGCCCGTCATGCCGCCAACAATAATGGCCGGAATAAACAGAAACGTTTTGAATACGTTGAATTTAAAGCTGATATCCACGCGGGCTTTCGCCATCAGCAAAGAGCCGATAGGGTTACCAATCGCCCGTAACAGACCCACAATGCACAGCAGTTGCAAAATCGGGGTAATGAACGCCCATTTCTCACCGAACACCAGCGGAACAAAAGTGCCGGAAACCACCATCAACCCCAGCAGTGCCGGGAAGTTAATAATCCCCACTACCGAGAGCAGCTTGTAGAAATTGACTCGCAGTTTTTCCGTGTCGTCCTGGATTTTGGCAAATGCCGGGAACAGTACGCGGGTAATAATCGGGTTCAGTTTCATGGGTGGCACAACCGCCACGTTGTACGCCAGGTTGTAGCCCCCGGCCACGCTGGCACCCAGAATACGCGCCAGCACCAAAGTGGAAAGGTTGGTGTTCAGGTAGTTGATAACGCTGTCTGCCGTGAGCCAGGCGCCAAATTTAATATTCGCCGAAACCGATTTCAGGGAGAACATCAGCCCCGGGCGGTAAATTTTGCGGCCAAGAATACCAAATAGTGTGGTGCGCACCGTGGTGTTCACCAGGTAGCCCCAGATGGCGGTCATTGCCACTGGCCAGTAATGGGCGCTCGCCACAGTGAAAGTGAACCCGGAAAGCACCGAGAACGATTCCACCGCGCCAATCTTGCTGAATTCCAGCTCTTTTTGCATCAAAGCGCGGAACTGCTGGCCGTGAGGGATTATCACAAAGGCCACAGACAGCGTCTGGATCAACGGCGCCAGGTCCGGGTTATGCAACACCCCGGCAATCACGTGGCTCAGTGAAAACACCGCCACGCACACCACAATACCAATGCTCACATTCAACCAGTAGAGCGTGGTCAGTTCTAACTGGCTGATGTCTTTGCGCTGAATAATCGAGTTGGCGATACCAAAGTCAGAGAGCGTATCCGCCAGGGCGATAATCACCAGGGAAATGGTCAGCAAACCAAACTGGTGGTTATCAATTATCCGCGCCAGCACGGTCATCTGAATCAGCCCCAGGCTGATAATGGTCAGCGTGGAGATAGCGGACCATTTGGCTCCGCTGATGGTTCTCTCTCTCAGGCTCATTAGTAGGCCGCCTTATTCACAAAGCCCTTGAACACAGTGAGAAAAACAATTTTGATGTCCAGCCAGAGGCTCCACTCGCGGATATACTCCAGGTCGAACTCAATACGTTTTTCCATTTTTTCCAGGGTGTCGGTTTCCCCACGCCAGCCATTAATTTGCGCCCAGCCGGTAATGCCAGGTTTCACTTTATGGCGCAGCATGTAGCCTTCAATCAGGCTGCGGTACTGTTCGTTGTGCGCCACAGCATGGGGGCGCGGGCCAACAATCGACATGCCACCGGTCAGCACGTTAATAAACTGCGGCAGTTCGTCCAGTGAGGTACGGCGCAGGAAGCTGCCCACCCGGGTTACGCGCGGGTCACTGCGGGTGGCCTGGGTAACCACACTGTCGTTTTCCATGACGCGCATCGAGCGGAATTTCCACACTTTGATGGGTTTGCCGTCCATGCCGTAACGGGTCTGGCGGAAGATAATCGGCCCCGGTGAGCTCAGTTTCACCGCGGCGGCAATGCAGCACAGCACAGGCGAAATCAGCAGCAAAATAAAGGCCGACAGGCAGATATCTTCGATGCGTTTAATCACGCTGTTCACCCCATTGAGCGGGGTATCAAATACCGAAACAACCGGCACGCCATTTACGTCAATGGTGCGTGAATGCAGGATGTTAAACGTGAACACATCCGGGATAACCATAACGGAACAGGTGGTGTCTGCCAGTTGGTGAACCAGCTCTTTGAGTTGCACTTCATCTTTCATCGCCATGGCAATGTAGACGTTGTGAATCTTGCCCGCTTTGGCGTCTTCCACCAGTTGGTCCAGGGTGCCTGCCCAGCGGTCTGGTACCCCGCCCGGCTCCGGGTCGTGGTATACGCCCACTACATCAAACCCCATCCAGGGCTCGTTGCAGAAGGTTTCCACCAGCGACAACCCGGCAGGCATTGCGCCTGCGACGGCCACGCGGCGGGTGTTGTACCCACGGTTACGCAGGAAACCGGCACCATAACGAATGGCGGCCCGGCAAATAACCAGCCCCATCGCGCCCAGCACATACCAGCTTAAATACACCCGGAAGGTGCCGCCAAAATCGTTACTGAAGGCCAGTAAACCGGCACTGAAAATAATGCTGAGGGTCCAGTTCTGTAACAGCAGCCCGATCTCGGTGCCAAAACGCACACCACGCCAGGAGCGGTAAAAGTCGGTAATTCCCCCAACCATTTGGAAAACGACCAGGGTAACCAGTGCCATCAGCAAATGCATATAAAAGAAAGGCAGCGCAAAAAGTTTACAGATAGCCCATAAGCCAACAAACATGATGGTGATATCTGAAAAACGCTGCACCATAGAGATCAACGATGCGTTCGTTTTTATACGGTCGCGTTTTGTGAGACTTGTCATCGTTTTACCTGTCTGCGCAGAAGCGCGCGTTATAGCGGCAGAGTAAGTTGTTTTGTCCATCACCGATCTCCAGTTTGATTCGTCCGTTCCCCCTCAAGCTACGCAGCGTCCTTGCTGCGGCAGGTTGAGGGAGAGGGCCTCAACCCACTCTGCCTGGCGGGTTACTGATTCAGCAGCGCCAGAATTTCCTGTGTTCGTGCTTCCATAAGTGCGGTATCCCCACGGGATTCCACATTCAGGCGAACTACTGGTTCGGTGTTGGAGCTGCGCAGGTTAAAGCGCCAGCCACCCAGCTCCATGCTGATACCGTCGGTATGGTCAACGGCGCTTGCCTGGGGTGCGTAATGTTGCTCCACGCGGGAAATCGCGGTTACCGGCTCAGCCAGTTTGCTGTTGATTTCCCCGGAGGCCGGGAACGCAGTCATGCGGTCGCGCACCATTTCGCCCAGTGATTTGCCTTTCACGCTTAACAGCTCAGCCACCAGTAACCACGGGATCATGCCGCTGTCGCAGTAGGCAAAATCACGGAAATAGTGGTGGGCGCTCATTTCGCCGCCGTAGATGGCGTCTTCCTGGCGCATACGTTCTTTAATAAACGCGTGGCCGGTTTTGGACATCACCGGGGTGCCGCCAGCCTGGGTAACGATATCCACAGTGTTCCAGCTCAGGCGCGGGTCATGAATGATTTTCGCCCCAGGCTGTTTTTCCAGGAAGGCTTCTGCCAGCAGGCCAACAATGTAATAGCCTTCAATAAACTGGCCGGTTTCATCGAACAGGAAGCAGCGGTCAAAATCGCCATCAAACGCGATACCCATATCCGCTCCGTGCTCAATCACCGCGTTACGGGTGTCGTCACGGCATTCCGGCAACAAGGGGTTAGGGATCCCGTTGGGGAAGTTGCCGTCCGGCGTGTTGTGCACTTTGATAAAGGTCACTGGCACATTCAGTGCTTTGCAACGTGCTTCAATGGCATCCACCACCGGGCCTGCTGCCCCGTTACCAGAGTTCACCACCAGTTTGAGGGGTTTGATGTTTTTCACATCAATGTAAGAGAACAGGTGGTCGAGGTAGGCTTCACGGGTTGCCACCTGCTGGTAGCTGCCGCGTTTGGCCGGGTCAACCGGTGGGAAGTCGTTAGCTTCCGCCAGGCGCTGGACATCACGCAGGCCGGTGTCGCCACTGATTGGGCGGGCGCCTTCGCGCACCAGTTTCATGCCGTTGTAGTCCATCGGGTTGTGGCTGGCAGTCACTTCAATGCCGCCATCCACACCCAGGTGCCAGGTGGCAAAATAGATCTCTTCGGTGCCAGACATCCCAATATCCAGCACGTCCACACCAGCGTCTTGCAGGCCGCGGGCCAGTGCCAGTTTCAGGCTTTCACTGGTGAGGCGAACATCGCCGCCCAGCACAATACTTTTCGGTTTGAGGTATTCGCCATAGGCCCTGCCAATACGCCAGGCAATATCTTCATTCAGTTCATCACCCAGGCGGCCACGAATATCATAGGCTTTAAAACAGGTTAATTTGCTCATCGTTTTCCCTTCTTCAGGCAACAGTCAGCCTTCCGCAGGCGCGGTGCGCACTGCAGTTGAATAACGCTTTTTATTTAAATTCGCCCGTAACGGTCGGCTAACCGGATTACGTCGTCTTCTTCAAGGTATGCGCCACTGCGCACTTCAATCAGGTCCAGTGGGATCTTGCCGGGGTTTTCCAGGCAGTGTGTCACGCCCAGCGGAATGTAGATGGATTCGTTTTCACCCAGCAGTTTTACTTCTTCACCCAGTGTGACTTTGGCGGTGCCTGCCACCACAATCCAGTGTTCGGCACGGTGGTGGTGCATTTGCAGAGAGAGCCCTTCTCCGGGTTTCACTGAAATGCGTTTCACCTGGTAGCGGTCACCGGCATCTATTGAGTCGTATTTGCCCCACGGGCGGTAAACTTCGCGGTGTACCCGGTGCTCCTGGCGGCCAGTCTGCTTGATTTGCTCAACGATTTTTTTCACGTTCTGCACGTGGTCACGGTCGGCAATCAGTACCGCGTCTTTGGTTTGCACCACAACCAGGTCTTTCACCCCAACGGTGGTAACCAGGCCGGATTCGGCATACACATAGCTGTCCTGGGTTTCATGGCAGATAACATCGCCGTGGCGCACGTTGCCATCTTCCCCTTTCGGGCTGATTTCCCACAACGAAGACCAGGAGCCAACATCACTCCAGCCTGCGTCCATTGGCACCACCACTGCATCGGCGGTTTTTTCCATTACCGCGTAGTCAATGGATTCGTCCGGGCAGGCCAGGAAGGCTTCTTCTGCTACACGGATAAAGTCCAGGTCCGGGTCAACGCCGTTCATTGCCTGCTGGCAGGCATCGAGAATATCCGGGCGGAATTTGGCCAGTTCTTCCAGGTAACGGTCGGCACGGAACAGGAACATCCCGCTGTTCCAGTAGTATTCGCCGGTATTCACATAGTTTTGCGCGGTTGCCAAATTTGGTTTTTCAACAAACTGCGCCACGTTAAAGGCCACGGCATCGGTCGCGTCGTTAGTCAGGTTATGCACTTCGCTGCGGCGAATGTAGCCGTAACCCGTTTCCGGCTGGTCTGGCACAATGCCGAAGGTCACCAGTTTGCCTGCTTCGGCAAATGGCATGGCGGCGCGCACGGCATCGCGGAACGCGTCTTCATTCTGAATAACGTGGTCTGCGGCCAGCACCAGCATCAGCGGGTTGTTGTCCGGGCACTGGCGTTTGGCGGCCAGCGCGGCCAGGGCAATGGCAGGCGCGGTGTTGCGCCCGGCCGGTTCCAGAATGATGTTTTCTGTCAGCATGTGCAGCTGGCGTAGCTGTTCCGCAACAATAAAACGGTGTTGCTCGTTACAGATAACCACCGGGCTTTCACAAGGAATGCCGTCCAGCCGGTGCAGTGTGGACTGTAACATTGTCAGGTCCCCTTTCAGGCAGAGGAACTGTTTAGGATAAAGTACCCGGGACAGTGGCCACAGGCGGCTACCGGAGCCCCCGGCCATAATGACCGGATAAAGTAATGACTGACTCATGATTTAACCCCGAATATCAGCGAGAAATTGGCTTAACACGTTCTCTTTTTCGAGCGTGCGTTCGGCATATTCACGTGCCACCGTGTTGTCCTGCGGCATGTTCAGGGCATGAATAATCCCTGCTGCCAGTGCATCGGGTGATTCTGGTTCCACACACACGGCAATACCCGGCACACTGGTGCATAACTGGCCCAGTTCGGTTTCCGGCTCGGCAGTAATCACCGCGTTACCGCCAACGGCGAGAATATTGGTGAGTTTGGAAGGCAGTACGGCATCCGCCGCGCCACGGCGCTGGATAACCAGGTGGCAATCCCCCATACGCAACAATGCAGGTAGCGCTTCATAGGGTTGCAACGGGAAAAACCGCATATTGTGCAGGCCGCGCTCCTGTGCCAGCGCTTCCAGCCGTGCTTTGCCCCCACCCTGGCCGACAATAACGAATACCCAGGGTTCATCTGTGTAGCGTGCAGCCACATCAATCACGCTTTCCAGCCCCTGTTTTTCGCCAATGTTGCCGGAGTAGAGCACCACTTTGTGCCCGTCCGGTATGCCCAGTTGTTCACGCAAGGCATGTGCCGCCTGGTCATCCACCTGGCGAAAGCGTGCCACTTCAGACCAGTTAGGGAAGAAGATGATCCGTGCCGGGTCCACGCCTTTTTCCCGCGCTTTATTCATCATGGAGCGCGAAATGGTAGAAACCCGGTCAACATTGAGCAGGCCACTGCGTTCAAACAGGCTGGCGAATTTTGCCAGCTTGCCGCCCTTGCCCTTCCCTGCCATGCCAAGGCCCAGCATGGCGTCTACTTCGTAGTCCTGAATATGCAGTACCGTGCGCGCTCCGCTGAGTTTTGCCAGCAGGCGCATGCCCGGTACACAAAACAAGGTGGGAACCACGCCAATAATGCGGTCCGGCTTCCAGCTGCGTTGAGCCATCAGCGGGAAAAACGAACTCGCGGCAAAGCTCCCCAGGTGCAGCAGGCGTTTTATCGTTGACGGTTTTGCCGGGACATACAGTGGGCAACGCCATACGGTTGCGCCGTTGCGCTGTTCTTTACGCCAGCGCCAGGATGAATACTCACCCTGCACTTTCCACTGTGGGTAGTAAGGAGGCGCGGTAATCACCCGCACCTCGTGGCCCTGGCTCACCATCCAGTCCACCATTTCACCGGTGTACTTGCCAATGCCGGTCAGTTCCGGTGCATAGTTGATGCCATAGACCAGAATTTTCATAGGCCGGGCACTCCGGCACGGCGTGCCTTGTCAAAATAGGCCAGTGTGTTGCTGTGAACGTCTTCGCTGTTGAGGACGGCTTCAGGTTTCTGCCAGCGCCAGTCGGCATGCTGTTCGTCCGGCAGGTGCAAGTCACTGGTGTTCACTTTCAGGCGGAAACCCAGCACGATGTAATGAGTGGTAAACGCATCACCGGCGAAGTTGTCGTCGTAAAAATGTTGCCAGACGCCATAAAACTCCCCCTGTTCCATGGGAATTTTGCAGCCCAGCTCGCCTTCGGTCAGGCGTTCAAACGCATGGGCCAGCGTCTCGTCTTTTTGCACCCGGCCACCTGGCACAAACCAGTACCCCTGTGCCGGGCGGTTGTTACGCCGCCCTAACAGGTATTCGCCGCGCTCGTTCTCCACGACTAAATCAATGGAGATAAGCGGAGTGCTTTCCACCACTGTGGCAAACGCTTCACGACTTAAAAACATGGTTACCCCCGGAAACGATCCTGGTGTTCAAGGAACCACGCGTAGGTGCTGGCGAGGCCTGCTTCAAGGCCAATTTCGTGGTACCAGCCCAGGCTGTGCAGGCGGGTCACATCCAGTAATTTACGCGGGGTGCCATCCGGTTTGCTGGCATCAAAGACAATACGGCCTTTGTAGCCCACAACCCGGGCAAGGGTTTCTGCCATTTCGCGAATGGTGCAGTCCACACCGGTACCTACGTTAATGTGCGACAGCATAGGTTCGGTGTTTTCCTGCCACACTTCTGCGTCCAGTTCCATTACATGGATACTGGCAGCTGCCATGTCATCCACATGCAGGAATTCGCGCATCGGGTTGCCACTGCCCCACACGGCGACTTCCGGCGCGTCCTGAATGCGGGCTTCATGGAAGCGGCGCAGCAGAGCCGGAATAACATGGGAGTTGCTCGGGTGGAAGTTATCGTGCGGCCCGTACAAATTGGTGGGCATCACAGAGCGGTAGTCGCGCTGGTGCTGGCGGTTATAAGATTCGCACAGCTTGATACCGGCAATTTTGGCAATGGCATAGGGCTCGTTGGTTGGCTCCAGTTGGCCCTGCAGCAGCTCACTTTCTTTCATGGGCTGGTGCGCCAGTTTCGGGTAAATGCATGACGAGCCAAGGAACAGCAACTTATTCACGTTGTTCACATGCGCTGCGTGAATAATGTTGCTTTCGATCATCATGTTTTCGTAGATGAAATCAGCAGGGTAGGTATTGTTCGCCACAATACCCCCCACTTTGGCCGCCGCCAGGTAGACCTGGTCGATGCCTTCTTCTGCAAAGAAGGCATGTACCGCGGCGGAATCGAGCAGGTTCAGCTCGTCCCGGCCACGCAGCACCAGCTCCACATCTTCACGCGGCGCGAGCTGGCGGGCGATAGCCGACCCCACCATCCCGCGGTGGCCAGCTATAAAGATACGTTTTTTTGTCATGCTCAGGACTCCAGGGCGATAGCCACCTCATAACCGTGGGCTTTAAGCAGTGCGTGTTTCTTCGCTGCTTCCAGGTCTTTGGCAACCATTTCAGAAACCATTTGTTGCAGGGTGGTTTCTGGTTTCCAGCCCAGAACTTCGTGTGCTTTGGTTGGGTCGCCCAGCAGGGTTTCCACTTCAGCAGGGCGGAAGTAACGCGGGTCTACTGCCACAATCACATCACCAGGTTTCACTGCCAGTGCATCGTGGCCGGTAACCGATTCAACAATGCCCTTCTCTTCCACGCCTTTGCCTTCAAAGCGCAGTTTGATACCCAGCTGAGCTGCCGCCATTTCCACAAACTGGCGCACGGAATACTGCACACCGGTGGCAATAACGAAGTCTTCAGGTTTGTCCTGTTGCAGCATCATCCACTGCATTCTTACGTAGTCGCGGGCATGGCCCCAGTCACGCAGGGAGTCCATGTTCCCCAGATACAGGCATTTTTCCAGGCCCTGGGAAATGTTGGCGATAGCGCGGGTGATTTTACGGGTTACGAAAGTTTCGCCACGGCGCGGGGATTCGTGGTTAAACAGAATGCCGTTACAGGCGTACATGCCGTAGGATTCACGGTAGTTTACGGTTATCCAGTAAGCGTACAGTTTTGCCACTGCATACGGTGAACGCGGGTAGAACGGTGTGGTTTCTTTCTGCGGGATTTCCTGCACCAGACCATACAGTTCAGAGGTGGATGCCTGGTAGAAACGGGTTTTCTTTTCCAGGCCCAGGAAGCGAATGGCTTCCAGCAGGCGCAGGGTGCCCATGCCGTCCACGTCCGCAGTATATTCCGGAGATTCAAAAGACACGGCTACGTGGCTCATTGCCCCCAGGTTGTACACTTCGTCCGGGCGAACTTCAGAGAGGATGCGCGTCAGGTTGGAGGTATCCGTCAAATCACCGTAATGCAGGTGGAATTTCGGGTTGGTGGTGTGCGGATCCTGGTAGATGTGATCCACGCGCTCAGTATTAAACGAGGAAGCACGGCGCTTGATACCATGTACTTCATACCCTTTGTCCAACAGGAATTCAGCCAGATAAGAGCCGTCCTGTCCGGTTACGCCGGTAATAAGAGCCACTTTACTCATATTCATTTTCCTCTGTGAATAATTATCGGACTTCGTTGGGAGTCTCAGGCTGCGCCTTCCATTGAAGACACAGGTTGGGTATCCACGCGTTTGCGTATCACCACTGCCGGGTTGCCACGGCAAATTGCGTTGCCGGGCAATGATGCAAAAACACTGCTGCGCGCACCCACTACGGTGCCATCGCCAATCGTCAGGCCAGGCGCGACAAATACGTCTGTCGCCAGCCAGCATTTTTCGCCAATCACGATGGGGTGCGCGGAAATATCGAAGTAGTCACTCATGTAGTCGTGGCTGCCGGTGCACAGGTAGCACTTCTGGGACACCACGGCGTTTGCGCCAATGGTGATATCTCCCAGGGTGTACAGTACGGCGTCGTCACCCACCCAGGCGTAATCACCCAGGGTTAATTTCCACGGATAAGTAATTTTGACTGAAGGGCGAATTACCACCCCTTTGCCAATGCGTGCGCCAAATAAACGCAGCAGGAAAGCACGCCAGCGGTACATAATTTGTGGTGACCAGGCAAATAAGGTGGCCTGTACAGCCCACCATAATTGAACTTTAATGCCACCGGCACCACGAAACCCCGCCGGAACGGTGAAATTTTTTAAATCCTGCATAGTTAATCCTCAGCGGTATAGTGCATGGGAACCCCTTCATATCTCAGGTGATTATTGCTAAACCCTGTGTTATATGAATATTTCCAGTATCAACCAGGCACTTCGTCTAAATCAGGCCAATTTAATTATCAGGCTTTGTTATATAAGGCCTTAGCTTTACCTGTCGTTCTCAGGCGCAATTGATAAGACAATTCCGCCCAAAAACCAGGAACATGCAGTATCTTGCGTTGTACAGTTTTTGCGTCCTGACATAATTCAATGTTATTAGAGGTTGAGACACCTCCCATTGAAAATTCAGAAACCAAACATTTGATGCGTTTAAACCGGTAACCTAATTTATACATACGTGCAGTCAGCGCATAATCTGATGACACACGGTATTTCAGGTCATAAGGGTATTGTTTTAAACCATTTACCGGGAAAAATATTGCCTGATGGCTTGCTGGCAGGCTGTGGTAAATATACCAGCCATGTTTCGCAGTGCGGCGTAACTTATTGCCATCGCCAAAATCAAGCAGAGCATCGCCAAGGTACATTACCTTGCCTTTATTACTGTCTTGTTGCATTTGGCGAACAAATTTCGCCACATCGGCATGGAATACGTCACCCGAGTTCAGGAAGATGGCATACTGGCCCTGAGCCATGGCAATGCCTTTGTTCATGGCATCGTAAATGCCTTTATCTTTCTCGCTCACATAACGTAAGTTATACTGGCCATTACAGTTTTCGAGAAATTCTTCCGTACCGTCTTGTGACAGTCCATCTACCACAATCCACTCAAACGGGATACCCGCCTGTTCCAGGTGAGCCAGAGATTGCCAGGTTTTTACAACACCTGCGTAATTTCTGAAAGCAACAGTAATCACACTTAAAAACGCCATAGCGAACCTCTTCAGGATACTGTCTGCGCCAGCGCTTTGCGCAAAATAAACGGGCAGACAATTAAAAACGCATATTCCGGGCTAAAAATTGAACCAGTAAAGAACAATGACAAAGGCATAAATAAATATAACTGCACGCGATAGTTACGGTTATTACCAAAAGCGGCAGGTACCATTTTTGCCACTTTAGTCATGTACCAGACTGTTAAAGCAACTGCGAACCAGGAAAAATAAATAATCAGCAGATACAACCCATTGTCTATGGTTTTACCCACATCCGCACCGTTAAAAATTCCGAATGATGCGACATATTCGTAAAGCGAGCCAAATCGGACTATTCCGTCAATATTGGTTAATGAATAACCCACCATTACCAGTGGACCAATAATACGGTAGTACGAAGAAGACCCGGCTGTTCCCAGATCACCAACACGTTCTGCTATATAAGGGAACCCCAGTACCAGCCCCACCATGAAAACCGTAAGAGAAATAATTGCCAGCGGTAGTTTCTTTCTGATAGCACTTTTATTCAGGTACTGAAATGCCCACTCCAGCAAATAAAACATGATAAACGTCATTACACCGGAAAAGGACCCCGAGAGAACAATCCCTGTAAGAATCATAACATCAGTTTTCGGCGTTTTGATACCAAACTGCTTGATGCTGAGCCAAATTGAGATTAGTGCCAGGGCGAAGAATGCCGGTTCAAAATACAGTGCTGTGGTACGTTTCCCACCAAAGCTAATAAAATTGAGTACATAGCTGTTACTGTATATGAGAAATTTGGATATATTCTCAATCAGGCTACTGCCGCCAGTGAGTAATATTTGCGCCATTTCTGCCGCGGCTATCATCACGATAATCCCTACCACCACATAAAACGCCCGCAACAGTTTGCGGTGGTTACGCAGTGAAATAGGTTTAAAGCGGCAACTCCATGTCATACCGATTATCACAACGATGTAGACAAACAACAGCGTTGAGGTGACGTACTTACTGGCATCCAGTGATTTGCCGAAAATGTAGTTGTAAATTGTCAGCCCGGCGCCAATGCCCAGTGCGACAAACAGCTTTTTAAGGCTGATACGCTCTAAAAACAGCAGCAAAATAGCGGGCATGAATGTCACTACCGTTATTGGGAAGCTGGCACCGATTTGCGCCAGCTTCACGTTCACCACCAGGTAGGTGAACGGCAGGATAAGGTAGCTACAGACTCTGATAGAACGAGACATATTCCTCCAGCATCTGTTGCCCACTGAACGCTGCGCGGCTGCGTTGTTTGAAATCATTCAGAGATGAACCAAACAAAGTTTGCGCCAGTTCACCCCGGCGCTGCGCCGCCAGCCCACTCGCCTGTGCTTTATCCACCGTGACACCCTGCACTTTGCTGAGCACTTCCTGCGCGGCTTCACTGTGGGTGGCAATGACCGGTAAACCAATAGACAGCGCTTCACACAGAATTAATGGGTAGTTATCTACCCGGGAGCTGAACAGCAGTGCATCCAGTTGGTTGAGTTCCTGCATTAACGCGGCTTTGTCAGTCAGAAAACCGTGGTTAACTACGTTCGCGCCTTCAAAAGGCGAGAACTTGCCAAAGGTGTGCACTTCCACATCGCCGCGGGCAATAATGTCGCGCACCAGTTGCTGGTCAGTTTTGCCGTCGTAGCGTAAATCATGAGCCACCACAGCCAGCCGTGGTTTGCTGTTTTCCGCCGGTGCATCTGGCAGGTTTGCCAGAATGGTTTCGGTAGCCAGATCTATTCCGTTATTGATAACCTGGCAGCGCCCTGCCCCATACAAGCTGTTGAACGCCTGCGCCACATGCTGGCTGGGGGAAATAAACTGGCAGCCCAGTGCCAGCATGGTATTGATCAGGCTGCGTTTTTTATCTATGCGCTTCGCTGCCAAATCGACTTTTACCGGCGGGTAGTTATTCAGCCCCGGGCACGCCTGGCAGCCTGTTTTCCAGCCATCACAGCCATCGAGAAATGCGCAACGCCCGGTAATACTCCAGTGGTCGTGCAGGGTCCATACCAGGGTGGCATCGGGTTTGGCGGCTTTCAGGCGGCGGCAAAAATCCACCACAGAAGCAAAGTTAAGCCAGTAGCTGTGCAATACGTGAAAATGTAAAACCACCGGGCCTTTCGTTGCCAGCAGGCGGCTATACAGGTTGTTCAGGTTGCCGAACGGGTCGCGGTTCAGAACCCGAAACAGCGCCAGGTTAATCATGGAAACCAGTTGCGGTGTGTGTTTTTCGGCATGGGGGATGTTATCGTGGCTGACACTTTTCTTGCCGCCCTTGCCGTAGCCATAAATAAAACGAGACTGCCAGCCCTGCTTAAGCGCACGCTGGTGCAGATCCAGCGCGACCCCGGCCGCGCCGCCTTCTGCCAGGCGTACATTAAATTGCAGAATATTCATTTAATAACCTTCACTCGCGCTTTTTCACCTGTTACCAGCGCGTTATCCGGAATGCTGTCCAGTACGACGCTTCCCGCGCCAATCGTCACATTGTTGCCAATGCTGATATCGCCTATCAGGATGACGCCCGCGCCCAGTTCCACACCGTTTCCAATTACCGGGCAGGCCAGGCTGTCTGGCCCGCGGTTACCAATGGTGACACCGTGACGAATAGTGAAATCATCTCCGGCAACCACAAATTTATTGATAACCACTGCGTAACCGTGGTGAATAGTGAAACGGCGGCCAATCGTGGCGGCGGCCTGGATTTCATAACCAAACAGGCATTCAGTGATAAAGCGGTACAGCAGGAGTAATGGTGCTGCCCAGATATTGTTAATCACGCTTTTTTTGCGCCATACGGAGCAAAAGTGAGCAAAACGGTACGCCACAACCATGCAGCACGGGCGCAGGCTCCAGCTATTTGCGCGTAAATCTTCCAGCAGCATTTATTTTCCTCGCAGCCCGTACGCCAGACGGCGTGAATTACGCACAGAGAACAGTGCCAGCAGTGTACGCAGTGACATCCGTTTGTTGCGGATTTGGTACAGCGTGAACAACTGGTATTTCTTGCTGGCTTTGTCGAATTTGCTTTTGTGTTTGCGGTAGAAATTGAAATAGCCGGAGAACTGTTTCGGCGATTTGGTTATCTGCATTTCACCGTGGTTGATGTGCAGAATTTGCGTGGCTTCTTCCACTTTCCAGGGTTCGCCCCACGACATCACCATACGCAGGAAGATGTCGTAATCCTGTGCGGCACGCAGTTGGGTATCAAACAGGCTTTCTTTAAAACGGTTTGCCAGCGAGAACACCTGGTTGCCAATAATATTGCGTTTAAAAAACAGCTTGCGGGAATACGGTGATTTTGGGTACAGCGGCAGGCTGTTGGGCTGGGTGTACACTTCGCCCTGGCAAATGTAGTCGTTGGCGTATAAAAACGCGTGGCTCACCAGTTGGTGTTTTTGCGCCAAAAATGAGGAAAGCCGGTTTGGCATCCACTCATCGTCGTCGTCAATGCCGGTAATATAAGAACCCTGGGCGCGTAAAATCGCCTGGTTACGCACGGCACAGGCACCACTGTTGATGTCGTTGTGAATATAAGTCAGGCGCGGGTCGTTAAGCGATTCGACAAAAGCCTGTAACTGGTCCCAGGATTCGGAACAGTCATCCACAATAATCATTTCCCAGTTGTCAAAATCCTGGCGCAGCACTGATTTAATAGCGCGAATAGCCAGTTGCTGACGGTTCCACGTCGGCATATAGATAGATACCAGAGGGCGCGATGGTGTGGTCATCTTTCCATTCCCCATTAGCTGAAAGTGAAAAGTCAGGTTGGTGTCCGGTTGCAGGTGGCGGCACCGCCCGCAGGCGGTACCGGTTCACATCAGCCGGTTATTTGGCATCCGATTTATATTCGTATTCGTAGTAACCGTAATCCTGGTAACCCGATGCGCGGCGGAAGATGGAGTTCAGAATCACCCCTTTCACCTGAACGCCGTTCTGTTCAAAGCGACCAAGGCTGGTTTCCACTTCTTTCAGGGTGTTGACTGCATAGCGTGCCACCATCAGGGTGGTACCGGCATGGCGGCCAACAACAGCGGCATCCGTTACAGCAAGGATTGGCGGTGTATCAATCAGTACCAGCTCGTAGTTCTTGCTGGCCCAGTTGATAAGCGCTTCGAAACGTTCACTCATCAGCAGCTCTGACGGGTTCGGTGGGATTTGCCCACGCGGGATCAGGTCAAAGTTGGCAATGGTGGTTGGGCGTGCGGCTTTTTCCAGCGGGCTGTTATCTGCCAGCACATCCGACAAACCATGCTGGTTGCTGCAACCCAGCAATTCGTGGGTGTAGCCTTTACGCATATCACAGTCGATAAGCAGCACTTTTTTATTGGTCTGGCTGATAACCGCGGCAAGGTTGGCACACACAAACGTTTTACCAATGGACGGGCTGACCCCGGTCATCATCAGGACGTTGTTGGATGCCTGCATCATGGCAAAGTGCAAGCTGGTGCGCAGGCTGCGTACTGCTTCAATTGCCAGGTCAGTTGGGTTACCCACCGCCAGCAGTTCGCTCTGCTTATAGCGCCGGTTGGTTGCACTGCCTTTGAGGTGCTTAACTTTACTGCCGCTTTTCCCGGCGTTATCGCGCGCTTTTTGCCATTCAGACAGCGGGATACTGGCGTACACACTGATCCCGGCTTCTTCCAGCACTTGCGGACTTTCAATACCGCGGTTCAGCAGTGAGCGCAGCAGAACACCAACAATGGATAACATCAGCCCCAGAATAATGCTGCCGAGGATAACCAGCGCACCACGGGGTTTTACAATGCCCGGTTCGGTGACCGCAGGGTCCACAATACGCACATCGCCAACGGTACTGGCTTTCTGGATTTTCAGTTCTTGCTGGCGGTTCAGTAATTGCATGTACACTTGCTGGCCGGATTCCACATCACGGGTTAACTGCACCACTTCTTGTTGGGTTTTCGGCATTGCAGCAATGCGTTTACCCAATTGCGCTTTTTCGTTTTCCAGCACCTGGCGCTGTTCAAGCAGGGTGCGGTAAGACGGATGCGCTTTGGTGTACAGCTTGGAGATTTCTGCTTCTTTGAAAGTCAGTTCATTCAACTGGGAATCAATGTTCACCATTGAATCCAGCACAGACTTCGCTTCCAGTGATAAATCCACAGAATCTTTCTGCTGGCGATAAGTGTTCAGTTTGCTTTCAGCGGCATCCAGGTTATGGCGTACCACTGGCAGTTGTTTCGCCAGGAAGTCGAGGCTTTTCGCCGCTTCTTCAGATTTACGCTCAACATTCTGTTCAAGGTAGTTACGGGTAATGCTGTTGAGAATTTCACGGATCTGGTCGCGGTCTGCCCCGGTATAGGTCAGGCTGAGTACCCCGGTATCTTTGCCGTTTTCAGCCACTGTCAGGCTGTTGGTCAGCTGGTTTATCATGCCCAGCGTGGAGTATTTGGTAACGGTAAACTCGCTGCCTTCGTGAGCATTAATCCCGGATACCAATAAAGTCAGACCATTTTTAGTTAATGGCTGCCCCACCCGCCCTTCTGCACTGAAACCGTTGTTACTGGTAAAGCGGTAGCGGGTTGGGCTAAGCACCTCCAGAGTAAACTCGTCTTTATGCATGGCTTTCGGCACGTTAAAGGTGCTGACAGTCACGCTTTCATTCTGCCGCCCCATTAACCGGTCCCAGCCGGCACCGAAAACAGGGAACGTTTTCTTTTCAACGTCAATGTCCAGATTCAGGTCATCAACCGTTTTCCCCAGAACCATACGTGAGGTAATCAGTTGCATTTCTGCATCGGACTGTGGCGCTTTGTTTTGCAGTGCAGAGTTAATGTCCTGCACCAGAGAACTGCTGCCATTCTGTTCGATTTGCACCAGTGCGTCGGCTTTGTAAATCGGCGTCGCGAACATGACATACGTTACCGCAACCATGGCAAACAACGCAGTGATGCCAAGTACCCACCAACGGGCTTCAATCACGGTACCAATCAGACGACCGATATCAATCTCGTCGCTGCCATCAGACGAGGCGGAGGCGTGTTTAATGCGTTCTGTCATTGTTATCCCTGCTGAACTGTCAGTGCGTCCGCCCACTTGCGGGCAGAAAGGTCAAGAAGCTCATACACCGCTTCAAATGCCTCCTGGCTTTTGCGCCAGGGGTCCGGAATTTCACGTTCACTGTCCCAGTGACCAAACAGCATCACTTTGCCACGCATTTCTGGCGCCATTTCGCACAATGCGGCGATATGACGGCGTTCCATAGTGAGGATAAGGTCGTAGTTGCGGCACATTTTGCCTGACACCTGGCGGGCGCTGTGCCCGTCCAGAGAGAGGTTGTGCAGACGGGCGACTTTCGCCGCCGTCGCATCAGCATGCTTGCCGACCAGGGCGCCTAACCCGGCTGAATCCACGTTAAGCTCTGGTTGGTACGCTTTCAGTAAACGTTCCGCAGTTGGGGAACGGCAGATGTTCCCCACACACACCACTAGAATTTTATTGAACATAAGCGGTTACCAGTTATGAACGTCACTCGCCGCATTAATCATGTAGCGAACGCCTGTTATCGTCGGTACCAGTTGGTTAACCAGTCGACCCCAACGCGCCACTGGCGCTGTCGTGACATACACCACGTCGTAAGGTTGCAGGCGGAATTCTGTCGCCATCACCAGCGATGTGGCATCAGACATATCCAGCTGATAGATATTGGCAATTTTCCCGTCTTTGCTGTTACGAATAGGACGAATTACGAAGATGCCACTGGCATTGGCGCTGGTCAGGTCGATACCTTCTGCCTGGCCGAGTGCTTCGGTCAGTGTCATGCCGCTGAAATCCATTTTGAGCGTGGTCTGTTTTTTCACTTCACCCATTACGAAGACTTTCAGGTCATCGTTACGTGGCACAAACAGAATGTCGCCGGGGTACAGTAAGTGGTTCTGGCTCAGGTCGCCGTTTTGCATCAGCGCCTGCAGTGAAATGCGTTGTTCGCGCCCGTTGTGGGTCAGTACCACATTGCGCCAGTCGGCCATATCGGTCAGGCCACCTGCCGCATTCACCGCATCAAGAATAGTCAGTGGCACATTGGTGATCGCCTGTTGGCCGGATTTCAGCACCTGGCCGGAGACATAAACTTTCTGCGAGCGGAACGCAGCGACATTAACGTCCACCTGCGGGTCAGTAATGTACTTCGCAAGGCGGCCGGTAATATCACTACGGATTTCACTCAGGGTTTTCCCTGCTACGTAAACTTTGCCGATATAGGGATAAAAGACCGTGCCATCCGGGGCAACCCAGTTACCGGTGTCGCTGGAGCTACGGTACTGGCCTGCCGGGGTGGTCAGTTCAGGGTGGTCCCATACAGTGACGTTAAGCACGTCGCCCGGGCCAACCCGATACTGGTAATTCGCCATTTCTTGTTCAAGAGACGCATTGGGTTGAGCCACTTCCGGGCGGGGGCGTAATTCTTCAACCAGACGAGGCGTCAATGGATAGACGTTTACTAACTTATCCAGATCAAAGTCAGCGTCCTGTTGTTTTATCACATCTTTTCCCATTGTAGACATGTTGCTACCTGGAAATACTGTACAGCCACTCATCAGGCCCACCGATACCAGCAGGGGCATCAATTTTAGTCTGGATATCATCATTGAATATTAATCACTATGGTAGAGTAATTATCCTGAACGCTGCTGATAGCAACATTACCGCTAACTTAAAAAGAGAATGCGATGCTTATACATAAAATATAACTGGCATCAGTCCTAAAATTTGCTTATTCACCCTCAGAACATTGACAGAATAATTATTGGATATTAGGGGCTTCAGGCACGCTACCGCCCTTGGCTTGCAGTTACCAATCTACTGAAAATTCATTGCCTTGCAATGCACGCAACGGTGCTGAGATGCACAAAAATACTGCAGTGAAATATCCGGCCATACATCTGTTAAAAATATCTAATTTGGGTGTTCTTAATGCAAAACTCATTTAACACCTGATGGATTGTTGCAGCTAAATAAATAGCAGGCAAGGTACGATACCCTGCACCAGTGGTTTTTAAGAATAATATTAAGCACTCATATTTTGATTTTTAGGATTTTCTTCATATTGACAACAAATAATAAGAGCAATATTTATCCAGAAATCAACCAGTCAAGGTGATATCTATATGGCATTATTCCTAAAATATATTCAATCAGTATTAATATCAGATTGTGAAGCTGAATACTCATCTCCAATAAATTCATTCACCTGCATATTTGTTATTAAGACAAATCTCAGTCATTGATTGATTTTTTGGCAAGCTTTCTCCATGATTCCGAAAGAAACAACACATTGGGGTAATTAACTGATTATGGAATGGTTGGCAGACCCTTCAATCTGGGCCGGACTGGTGACACTGGTGGTGCTTGAGCTGGTGTTGGGCATTGATAACCTGGTGTTTATCGCGATTCTGGCCGAACGGCTCCCACCCCGGCAACGCAACCGGGCGCGAATCACCGGCCTGTTTTTCGCCATGCTGATGCGCCTGGTGTTACTGGCTTCGCTCTCCTGGCTGGTCACGCTGACCCGGCCATTGTTCACATGGCAGGCATTCAGCTTCAGCGCACGCGATTTGATAATGCTGGCAGGCGGCCTGTTCCTGTTGTTTAAAGCTACCACAGAGCTGAATGCCCGGCTGGAAGGAAAAGAGAGCGACGCAGATACCCACCGGCGTGGTGCTTTTTTCTGGGCCGTGGTGACACAAATTGTTGTGCTGGATGCGGTGTTCTCTCTTGATTCAGTGATTACGGCAGTGGGCATGGTCAATGAGCTGGGGGTTATGATGGCCGCAGTGGTCATTGCCATTGCGCTGATGATGCTGGCAAGCCGGCCACTTACCGCCTTTGTGAACCAGCACCCCACTATTGTTATTCTCTGCCTGAGTTTTCTGCTGATGATTGGCTTCAGCCTGGTGGCCGAAGGGTTTGGCTTCCTGATCCCGAAAGGCTACCTGTATGCCGCAATTGGTTTCTCTGTACTGATTGAGATTTTTAACCAGATAGCATGGTTTAACCGGCGGCGCTTTTTGCAGGCCAACCACTCACTGCGCCAGCGCACCGCTGAGGCAGTAATGCGCCTGCTACGCGGGCGTAAAACCGATGAAGTGCTGGATGAAGAAGCGGCTGCGCTGAGCGAGGATGTTCCGGTACCTGTATTTAACCCGCAGGAACAAATGATGATTTCCCGGGTGCTGAATTTAAACCACCGCAGCGTATCGAGCATTATGACTTCCCGCCATGATATTGACCTGCTGGATGTCAATGAAGCGGAGCATGCTGTGCGTGACAGGTTGCTGAAGAACCAGCATACCCGCCTGGTGGTCAGTTCAGGGGACGATGAGATTATCGGTGTTGTGCATGTTATTGATTTGCTTAACCAGAGCTTCAGTGGGCATCCGCTGGATATTCAGGCTCTGGTGCGCCAGCCTCTGGTGTTCCCGGAAACCCTGGCGTTATTAAGTGCGCTGGAGCAATTCCGTTCAGCACGCACCCATTTCGCGTTTGTAGTGGATGAATTTGGTTCCGTGGAAGGCGTGGTGACTTTAAGCGATGTGATGGAAACCATTGCCGGTGACCTGCCCAACGAGGCAGAAGATGTTGATGCCCGCCATGATATTGAACGCCACCCGGATGGCAGCCTGACAGTTAACGGCCATATGCCTCTGGATGACCTGGTCCACTACCTGCCAGACCTGCCGCTGGAAGAAAAACGTGATTACCAGACAGTTTCTGGTTTGCTGATGGACGAACTACAGCACATTCCTGTTGCCGGGGAAGTTGTGCGCCTGGGGAATGTGGTATTTACCACGCTGCAGGTTACCCACCACCGTGTGGAGCGGGTGCATGTTGTGGCAGTGCAGCCAGACGAATCACCGGAATATGAAGTGTAGCCAGGAAGTGTAGTTATGAGAGGGGTTCACAAAGCGTAGTGTAATGTAAGATACAGTGTGCCTCAGGCAACGCCGCAACCCACGGTTAAAACCGAAAATTGATTCGCCAGAAATAACAAAGTTAACGCCCCGCCGTAATCGTGCGGGGCGAAACACTATTATTTATCCAGCAGTTTTTTCAGGTCCTGCGCTTTACTGCTCTCTTTGTTACGCTCAGCCCAGGCTTTTAACCGGTCACGCGCTTCGTTTTGCAACTGGTTACGCAATACCTGGTTAACATCAAGTGAGTAATTCATTGACTGCCACGGGCCATAAATGCGCAGCGGAATGGCTGTCTGGCTCAGGGTTTGCGTCAGTTTGCTGTCACCTTTCCAGCCCCCGGTAATACGAATCATAAAATTGGCGTCAGACGCTTCTTTTACCAGATCCATACTGCTGTTCCCGGAAATATTCATAACGGCGGACGAACCCTGGATATTGCTTAAATCCAGTGTGCCGCTGTCTAACGCCAGGTCGGCACTGAAGTCAGCCAGAAGTGTGTTATCACTATTGCCGTTATCACTGCTTTCCTGGATACGGCTGTCTGCCCGCGCAAAAGCCTGGGTTACCAGGCGCTGGAAGTTCAGCCCTAACAGGCGGCTATGTGTCATGGAGAGTGCCCCTTCCCCCTGCCAGTTGTGGCGAAATGCTTCGGCATCCAGTTGGTGGCCGGAAAAACGCCCGTGCAGGGAAATCGCCCCTTCCAGAGCAATGGGGTAGTCGAATGCAGAGAGCACCGGGCCAATTTCCACGTTGTTGATAACCGGGTTGAATGTCAGATTCGCGACATTTTTCCGGGCATCCACGGTTCCCGGGAAAGACAGCGTCCCCTGCCCTAATTTGCCTGTAAGCTGGTTTACCGCCAGCACGCCATGCTGGTTTTCCATATCTGCGGCGACATTGGTGAAATCCAGCCCGCGCCAGCGTACTGAATCTGCAGACAGCCTGAAGTGGGCATCAAAATTCCACAAACTGGTGAATGGCCCGTCAACCGTATCTCCGGCAATAACCGGGCGTGGTAACACCACCTGCCCTGCTGGATTGCTGTTTTGCGCAGACGTGGGCGTTTCTTCGGTATCCGGCTCGCCTATCAGTTCATCCAGGTTCAGGCGGGCAAAATGCAGTTGGCTGCGAATATCCGGTTTTTTCCCCATTGCCAGGGTCAGCCCGCCATCCACTTCGCTATTGTTTGCCGTCAGTTTCAGCCCGGATACCGACACCTGCTCAGGCAACCCCTGCCAGCCAATGTCCAGGGTCCCCTGGCCGCTAACCCCTTTAGCAGGCAGATCAGCACCCGTGAGCTGGTAATCAAGTTGGGTAATTTTGGCGCTGAAGCTGCGGGGCAGGTTTTGTACATCAAGCGTGCTTTCCAGAGAAACTGACAGATCACGCTGGTCGCGGTTAATACGGCTGGAGAGCGACACACTGGCAGTACGCAGGGCGCTGTCGACCGACATATTCAGTTGTAAGTCCCGCACGGTTACCGGGCTACTGTTTTTGTCCTGCGGCTGGAAAACCAGCAGGCTGTCTGCCAGTTTCAGTTTTGCCAGGCTCAGCACCCAGTTCTGGCCAGTGCCGCCGGATTCAGCGGGGCCTTGTGGTGCCACCGGGGCACCCTGTGGCGCGCGGGCAGCGGTATCGGGGGTTACCTGAACCACTGCGCCTTTCAACATAATTTGCCGGACATCAAGCCGGTGAGACAACAACGGCAACAGGCCGACATCCAGCCGCATGTTATCGGCTGTTACCACCGGTGCAGAGGCACCCGGCGCTTTCAGCGAGATTCGGCCAGATAAAATGCTGAGCTGCGGCCAGACATGCCAGCGCAAAGGCCCGTTGAGTGAAAGCTGGTAGCCACTGCGTTCCTCAACCTGGTGGACCATATACGCCCGAAAGTCATTAGGGTTAACCAGCAGCACCAAAGCCGACAGGCCAGCCACAATCACAACCAGCAAAATCATCAACGTTGTTAAAAAACGTCTCATGCTACCCTCATTCGTTCCCCCGGGCGTTTACTCCCCCGGGAGCACGCACGTATCAGTCTTTATCGATTCGGCTGGCGACCGCACCTTGCTGGTCGCGATACTTGGCATCCTGGCGGCGGTTATAAGGCCGGGCTGCCGGGCCGGAAAGCGGTTCAAAACTTAACGCGCCAATCAGCATTCCCGGGCGCAACGCCAGGGGCAATTTACCGGAATTATAGAACTCCAGCACAATACACCCTTGCCAGCCGGGATCAATACGGTGTGCCGTAACGTGCACCATCAGCCCAAGGCGCGCCAAAGATGAACGGCCATCAAGCCAGCCAACTAAATCTGCCGGTAAGGTGACAGACTCCAGCGTAACAGCCAGCGCCAGTTCACCAGGATGCAGGAAAAACGCTTCCTCTTCACCCAGCACAATTTCATCGCTCATGACCCGGTCCAGCGCGGCACTGACTTCCTGTTTCGGGCCGCTCAGGTCTATAAATGCTGCCGTATGCCCACGGAACGTGCGGAATTTATTCCCCAGGCGCACATCGACTGTTGCGCCATTAATACGTTCAACCGGTGGACGCGGCGTAATGGCCAGACGACCTTCGTCGAGCCAGATTTCAATATCACGATCGCAAAGACGCATGGTCATTCTCCTTTCGCGCTTTTTTGCTGCCCCCCGGCCATTCAGGCCGCAGGTGAGTTCACCTACTGTAACCCGAATTAACCAGAGTAAATACCCAGTGCCAGGCAGGGGGCACTGCACACCCCATGCAAACCTGAGGGTTTATTCAAAGAACTGGCTGATTTTTGCCTTGAGAATATCAATCGCGATGCGGTTTTTCCCCCCACGCGGAACAATAATGTCGGCATATTGTTTGGACGGGTCAATAAACTGCAAAAACATGGGGCGCACCGTTTTCTGGTACTGTGCCATCACGGAATCCATAGAACGCCCGCGCTCATTCACATCGCGCTTAATACGGCGCATCAGGCAAATATCCAGCGGTGTATCGACAAAAATGGAAAAATTCATTTCCTGGCGTAACCGTGCATCTGTCAACAACAGGATCCCTTCCAGAATGATGACTTTCTTTGGCTCGATATGCACAGTTTCCACCATCCGGGTATGCTCAACGTAGCTGTATACCGGAAGCTCAATGGGTTTGCCTTGCTTAAGCATTTGCAAATGCTGGAACAGCAGGCTGTGGTCCATTGCGCTGGGGTGGTCATAATTTGTTTTTACGCGATCTTCCATCGAGAGATGGCTTTGATCTTTGTAGTAGCAGTCTTCCGGAATGACACCAATGTGTTCATCACCTACCTGATCGCGCAACTCACGATAGAGAGTACTGGCAATAAGGCTTTTACCTGAAGCCGATGCACCGGCAATCCCGATGATGACGCACTGATGAGACTTGTCAGTCATAAAATTAACGACCTGATTACAGAAAAATGAAGGAAGGGAAACGCGGCGCAGTGCCGCAAACGCGCCAATTATAGGGATTTCCCCTGGCTGATGCCAGTCACCCGCTTTATCAGTGAACGAAAAGTATGCAGAATGCGGGACTTATCGAGAATAATTAACAGGACCCTGCCTATTTTGCCTGTCTGCGTGTATATTTTGTGCTTGAAACATTCTAATGTTTATTACTTGCATAGGAATCAGTAACAGTTTGTACTAGCATGATTTCTTACTATTTCGGTGTTCTGGCCGGGTCTTTCTGAAGCAGTTGGTGCGGATTGCGTGGTAATGACAAAAAATAATAATCATCCCCGGGGATTCCTGACATCTAAGCTTAACCAGTTTTTGGGACTGGGGATTGTCAGCTTTCTGTTTACCGCCTTCTCCCTTGAACTGCTCTTTTCCTCAACACACCTTGCGCCGGTGTGGTTTCCCAGCGCGATTATGATGTGTGCTTTCTGGCGCTTTCCCGTGCGCCAGTGGGCGGCCCCTGCCGTGGCATGTATTGTGGGCAGTGTGTGCGCATCCATGTTGCTGCTGTCTCATGATCAACTGAATTTTATGTTTCCGGTAATCAACCTGGCTGAAGCGGTAACCGGTGCATTATTACTGAAATATTTACTGCCCAATGATTACCCCCTTGAATCCCTGCCAGACTGGCTGAAACTGGTCGTTGCCAGCGCAGTAGTGCCGCCAGTGCTGGGCGGTTTGCTGGTGTTACTGGCAACCTCACCTCATGAACCACTGAATGTTTTCTTTGTTTGGGTCGTGTCAGAAGCCATTGGCTGCCTGGCAATTGTCCCTATTGGGCTACAATTTTCGCCCCAGAGCCTGCGCCGCTTACTGAAAACCCGCAGTTTTCTGGAAACCCTGGCGACCATGGCTGCAACATTGCTGCTGAGCTACCTGGCACTGCGTTTTCTGCCATGGCCGTTCACCTTTGTGATTGTCTTCCTGATGTGGAGCGCCATTCGTCTGCCTCAGGTTGCAGCATTTGCCGTGGCACTGGTGAGCATTATGGGCATTTCCCTGATGTTCGCCCTTGGGCACACCCCTGCCGCCCTGATTACCGGCTCTGAAATTAATACTCACGCTCCCTGGCTGCCTTTCCTGCTGCTGCTCTTGCCTGCACACATCATGACTATGGTGATGCACTCTTTTCGCGAGGAACGTAAAAATATCACCGCCAGTGAAACCCGCTTTCGTAATGCCATGGAACATTCAGCAATTGGAATGGCACTGGTAGGGGTTGACGGGCGCTGGTTGCAGGTCAACAAAGCATTGTGCAAGTTTCTGGGCTACACCCATGACCAGCTACGTAATCTCACCTTCCAGCAAATAACTTTCCCGGAAGATTTGCACACCGACTTGCAGTACATGGATAAACTGCTCAGTGGTGAAATTAACAGCTACTCCATGGAAAAGCGTTACTACAACAGTAAGGGCAATATTGTCTGGGCGTTACTGGCCGTTTCCGTTGTGCGTGATGCCAATAACACGCCACTGTATGTCATTGCCCAGGTTGAAGACATTAACGACCTCAAACATTCAGAATGGATGAACAAGCGCCTGATGGAGCGGATTACGCTGGCAAATGAAGCAGGCGGCATCGGTATCTGGGAGTGGGATATGCTGAACGACCAGATTAGCTGGGATAAGCGCATGTTTGAGCTCTACGGCGTACCCGGCCACCTGAAACCCTCATTCCAGCTGTGGATGGATTGCCTGGTTGAAGATGACCAGCCTGTGGTCAAAACAGAAGTCACAGACGCATTACGGCGTAAAGAGCCGTTCAAGGTGGAGTACCGGATTCAGGTTCAGGAAGAAACCCGCCATATTCGTACCCTGGCAAACCGGGTGCTGAATAAGCAAGGCAACGTGGAGCGTTACCTGGGTATCAGCATGGATATGACCGAGGTTAAACAACTCCATGATGCGCTCTACCAGGAGAAAGAACGCCTGCATATCACCCTGGATGCCATCGGTGAAGCCGTTATTTGTACCGATGTCGATATGCGCATCACCTTTATGAACCCAGTGGCAGAAAAAATGAGTGGCTGGCCGCAGGAGCAGGCGTTTGGCCAGTATATTCTTTCCGTGCTGCATATCACTTTTGGTGAAAACGGCCCGGCTATGGAGAACATCTACAGTGGCGATGCCACCCGCTCAGCCATGGAGCAGGACGTGATTCTGCACTCGCGCACCGGCGACAGTTTCGATATTCACTACTCAATTACTCCACTCAGTACGCTGGATGGCGAAAGTATTGGCACAGTGCTGGTTATTCATGATGTCACTGAGTCTCGCAAAATGCTGCGCCAGTTAACCTACAGTGCGTCACATGATGGCCTGACACACCTTGCCAACCGCGCAAGCTTTGAAAACCACCTGAAACGCCTGTTGGCCAGCGCCGTTGAAAACCGCCAGCAACACGCACTGGTGTTTATTGACCTGGACAGGTTTAAAGCGGTGAATGATACGGCAGGCCATGCAGCGGGCGACAGCCTGTTACGGGAGCTCTCCACGCTGATGCTGAGTTTGCTGCGTAATAACGACTTCCTGGCACGCCTGGGCGGTGATGAATTCGCGCTGTTGTTACCTAACTGCTCTGTGGAAAGCGCCCGCCATATTGCCGAACACATTACCAGCATGATTAATGACTACCACTTTATCTGGGAAGAGCAAACTTACCGGATTGGTGCCAGTGCCGGTATCACGATTATTGACGAACACAATTACGACGCCAATGAGGTACTGTCTCAGGCCGATATCGCCTGTTATGCCTCCAAGAACAGTGGTCGTGGGCGTGTTTCCGTTTTTGAAGCGAAAAAGCACACCAACCAGCGCAAGAAAAACCAGCTGTCTGCAGAAGAACAACAGGCAATTATTGCTCACAACCCGGTACTGATTACCGCTCGCCCTGTTGCTTCACCACGCATTCCGGAAAGTTGCAGTTTCTATTTACTGGGCGTTCAGCTCTGGAATAACGCGGGCGACATGATAGAAGAAAACCATTTCCGTGCCGCGCTGAGCAGCACCGATCTGCACAAAGCACTGGATCTGCGCATGATTGAGTTGTTCTTCAAGGAACATGCGCGACGGGTTATTGTGAAAGGCTTTACTGTAGCACTCTCACTTTCAGTTGCCGGGCTTAACAGCGGAACAGTGGTTGAAACCCTGGTGCGTTTATTACGTGAAACTCGCTTCCCCCCTGCCCGTTTGATGGTGATTGTCGAAAACCAGGTTGTTGGCCGGATAGATGGCCCTGTCAGGCAGGGGCTTGAGCAACTGGTTGATGCCGGTTGTGTATTAGCGCTCAGCCAGGTTGGCGACGATCTCGATATCTTTAACCAGATCCCCCGCCATTTGTTTAAAGCCATATTACTGGAGCAGTCTCTGGTGCAGCATGTGCATGAAAACCTGATGGATGAAATGATGGTGACTATCATCCAGGGCCATGCACAACGCCTGAAATTACAGACTATTGGTGGCCCGGTGGCCCAGGCGATAACCATGGACACCCTGTCGGGGATTGGTATGGATCTTATCTTTGGCGACAGCATCGGCCCGCAGCAGCCACTGGAAGTGCTGCTGAATGGCAGTTATTTTGCGATTAACTGAGTTCTGGCTGCCAGCCTGCATTGTTCCAGATATGCAGTAGCGCCAGTGAACGCCAGGGTGCCCAGCGCCCGGCATAGCGGCGGATTTGTGCGGGCGTCATCCCGGCAAAGCGTTGTTTGATCAGGTAGTCGTCTTCCAGAAACACATCCTGAGCGCCCCACCCGCGCAAAGCAAAATAGCTCGCTGTCCAGCGGCCAATACCCGGCCAGGACATGAGTTGTTTCAGGCCAGCAGAGGTATCTTCCGGTGGGGTCAGCGGGAACTCCTCCGCCACAACCGACTGAGCCAGAGTAATAATGGTTTGTGCGCGGCGTAACGACATACCCAAACTTTTCAGTGCCAGTGGGTCGCAACCGGCAAGTACCTCTGCCTGCGGGAACAATTGCCCGTGAGCGCAGGCCGTTCCGAAAGTGTCTACCAGGCGCGTGGCAAGCTGTGCTGCCATTTTCACACTCACTAACTGGCCCAGAACTGCGCGTACCATTTGCTCAAAAGGGCAGATACAGCCAGGCATCCGAATACCAGGGTTTAGTGCAGCAAGTGGCCCCAGTACCTGGTTAACCTCTTCCGGGTTCAGGCCAAGGTTCAGCCAGTGGCGCACACGCTCCAGGACAATTTCAGCAACCGGTACCAGGCTGGGGCTCAGAGCCACCTGTAAGCGGTGGTGCTGTGGTTCAGGCCGGGCAACCACCAGCCCGGTAACACCACCAATGGTCATTACACGGCTGAACGATTCCTGAGTAATGGCTTCCAGGCCATTTACTGCACGGGCAGCAAGAAACTGGCTCATCCACGCCCAGTCATAGGGTGGGTGGTATGAGATGGTGTATGTTGTATTTTCTGCAGAGCGGGGATTACTGGCTGGGTTTGCTGGCAGCATGAAGTGTCCTTAGGGTGCGGGCAAACAAGGCGGCGCAATGCCGCCATTTGAGCCACATGATAATAGCCACATCCTGCCCGGGCGTCTAACCCGAGGTTTTCTGCCCAGGTGAACAATCTACCCCAGGCGCGGGAAAACACCCGGGCCAATGGGTAAACCGAGTAAATACCAGCTCACCAGCAGAATTAACCACACAGCGAAGAAAATCAGTGGGTAAGGCAGAATCAACGAATAATAAGTCCCCAGGCGTGCTTCGGGGCGATAACGCTGTAAAAAACCCAGGAACAGAGGTACGAACGGCGATACCGGAGCCAATGGTAAAACCGAAGAATCAGCAATGCGGAAAACAATTTGCGCGAATGCCGGGTGAAACCCCAGCAGAATAAAAATGGGAACAAACACGGGCGCCAGCACAGACCAGATGGCTGAGCCACTGGCAATGAACATGCACAGCAAAGAAGAGAGAAACATAAGCCCGATAAATGCCGGTATCCCGGTCATCCCTGAGCCCTGTAACGCATCCGTGATGCCCATCGCCATAAATTTTCCCATGTTGCTCCATGAAAACATCGCCACAAACTGTGCAAGCGGGAAAACCATCACAATAAACCCGGCCATCTCTTTCATGGGTGCAATCATCAAGTCAGGAATATCTGCCTGGCTGCGAATTTGGCGCGTGGAAATACCAAAGGTCAACGACACCACAAAAAAGAACAGGATGATAAGCGGCACAATACCCCGGATGAAGGGAGATGGCAGCACAGTGCCCAAATGAGGATCACGCAACGGCCCCCAGGCGGGAACCACCATTAACGCGACAATGGCAATAAATACCAGCGCCACCAGGCCGGTAATGCGCAGGCCGCGATTTTGTACTGGTGTCAGCACGTCCATTCCCTGTTCCTGCTTTCCAGTCCAGGGGCCAAGACGCGGCTCAATGAATTTATCGGTGATCAGTGCACCAGTGATAGTCAGCACAACCACCGATGTCGCCATAAAAAACCAGTTATCAATCACACTGACATGCAGCGCCGGATTTATACTCTTTGCGGCTTCCGTACTAATACCAGAAAGCAGTACATCAGTGGTTACAATCAGCAAATTAGCGGTAAAACCAGAACCTACCCCGGCGATGGCAGCCAGTAAACCAGCTATGGGATTACGCCCTACAGCAAGAAACATCAGTGCCCCCAAAGGAGGCATCACAACCAGCGCTGCATCGGAAGAGATATGGCTGAAGAAAGCAATAAACACCACCAGATAACTGGCGTAGCGCGCACTCACCCCGGAGGCCATTTTCACCATCAGGCTTTTCAGCAACCCAACTCGCTCAGCGAATCCTGCGCCCAGCACCAGTGCTAAAATCGAGCCCAGTGGGGTAAACCCACTAAAGTTTTTGATGATATTGGGCAATAACCACTGTAAACCGGCAACACTCAGCAGATTTTTTACCCCCACAGCAGCGCCACTCGTTGGGTCCCGCACCGTTGCACCACATCCTGCCAGCACGGCAGACGCTATCATCAGCACTATTATCAGGTAAACAAACAGCAAGAAGGGATGTGGCACTTTGTTACCAAGGCGTTCTACCCAGCGAAACAACCTGCCGGGACGTGAGCGAACTTCCGTTGAGGTCATGGTCATAATGTTTCTCAGTGTTGTGTCTGAATGGTTGTTATTATTGCCAGTGGCCGGCATGGCGCACTGGCATCAGTGACCTGTCAGCTTTGCGCTAATCCCTGCTTCCAGGGAAAGTTACACGCCAGCATGGCATGGGTTTTTACTGCGACTGCCAGTACCTGTTCGTCAAAATCAAACTTCTCGTTATGATGCCCGGCGCTTAAATCGCAACCGAAGATCACATAGGTCGCCTGCCCGCCGTGCGCTTTTACGCGCTCCATCATAAAGGTGGCGTCTTCCGAACCTGCGGGGGCATTTTTGCTGTCCACAACTGAAGTCAGTTCAGGGATCTGTGTTGCCTGCTGGTGTACATAGCGAACCAGCCCGGGGGAAGGCTCGCTGCTTTGCGCAGCGCCCATCAGCGTGATACCCACCTCAACGCCGTACATTTCTGCGGCCGCTTTCACAACAGCCTGCGCCCGTTGCCAGACATATTCATTTATGTCATTCGTGGCTCCGCGCGTTTCGACTTTCATCACAGCCTGCCCCGGTATGACATTGCGCCCACTCCCGCCCTGAAGAACGCCGACGTTAACCCGCGAGGCGCCGCCGCTATGGGGGGCAATACTGTGTAATCCCAGCACAGCCTGAGCAGCTGCCAGCAATGCATTGCGCCCACATTCCGGCGCGGCCCCGGCATGAGCCGCTACCCCGGTAAAACAGGCGTCAAACTTGGTGGTGGCAAGAAAACTGTTACTGCCGCAAACCAGTTCCCCGGCTGGCACACCGGTACCCAAATGTGTCGCGATGAAGTAATCAACATCGTCCACCACACCAGCCTCTGTCATGGCTTTTGCACCGCGGGTACCTTCTTCTGCTGGCTGGAAAATCAATTTGATACGCCCGTTTAACTGGCTTTGCAGCTGTTTGAGCGCTGTTGCCACCCCAAGGCCAATTGCGGTATGCCCGTCATGGGCACAAGCGTGCATCATGCCCGGATTGCATGAGCCAAAGCCGGAGTGATGAGGTAAATGGTTTTCCTGCTGGCTTTCATCCAGATCCAGAGCATCCATATCCACACGCCACGCCAGTGTTGGCCCGGGACGGCCAGTATCCAGCGTGGCGACAATGCCTGTGAATCCACCTTCAAAAAATGGCAACCACTGTGGCAATGCGCCCTGCTCTTGTGCCCGCTGGTATTCCCGGGCCAGCACTGCCTCATCCGGTACACCCATCCGTGCTGATGCGCAGACAACATCTCTGCCCAGTGCCAGTTGATAACCCAACTGGTGCAATGTTTCAGCCACGATGGTGGCAGTGCGAAACTCCACCCATCCTGATTCGGCATAGTGGTGAAAGTCGCGGCGCCACTGGGACAGACGTGGAGTTAATTGGTTAAGAATGGCATCAAGCTCTTGCATAGGGTTTTCCTTTCTGCCCGTAGAGGGTCATCACAGGTGATAATTTTTTCTTATCAAGATGGCGTTATTCATACATAAATAAGCTTATAAACAGGCATTTTTTGCATGAATATTCATTTTTAAGTCTTAAAACCACCATAACCAATGGTGTTTTCTTCGGGAAGATGCAAAATGATTTACGGTGATAAACAAGAGTTATCAGGTGAGAGATGGCAGCACAGATAAAATTTCATCAATTACGCGCTTTTGTGGCAGTTACACGGCACGGGAGTATTCGCAGCGCAAGCCGCCAGTTGAATATTTCCCAACCCGCTTTGACTAAAGCGATTAAAGAGCTGGAAGAGAGTGTGGCCACGCAGTTGTTCACCCGGCGTAGCCACGGCATGAGCCTGACTGAAGCCGGTGAAAGTTTTTTTCAACATGCCAGCCTGATTCTGGAAGAATTACGTGCGGCTCAGGAAGATTTACAACAGCGCCAGGGTTGCGTTTCCGGGCAGGTAAATATTGGGATTGGCACCAGCATTTCGCGCAGTGTAATGCCGGAAGTTATTAAACGCTTTCACCGCCAGTACCCCGGTGTCCGTGTGCGGATAATGGAAGGTCAGTTGGTGAATATGCTGCATGAATTGCGCCAGGGAGAGCTGGATTTTACGATAAACACCTATTACCAAAGCCCCTACGACCATGAACTGACTTTTGAGAAATTAATGGCGAAGCGCTATGCGGTATTTGCCCGTAAAGGCCACCCGGCAAGTGAAATAAGCCGCCTGGACGAATTAATGGACTGGGAATGGACGATGCCAACACCACGGGGGAGTTATTACCGACAGCTCCATGAGCTGTTTGCCAGCCGCGGGCTGGCTCCCAATGTTTCTGTGGTATGTGAAACTTTCACGGCCTGCAGTAGCCTGGTAGCTCACAGTGATTTCTTAAGTATTTTACCGGCAGCACTGGCAGATGACGCGGGGCTGGCTCCATTGTTACAACGCCTGCCGCTGGATGAATCACTGCCGCTCGCAACCTTTTATTTAATTCAGCGCCGCGATACCACACCAGCGCCCATAACCTCAGCACTGATGCAACTATTCCGGCTGATATGCCATAGCGAACCGGCATGAAGCCCGTTCCTGGTGTTCATTATTGAAAGCCTGCCAGCAGGCTGGCGGAAAATCAGTGATTAATCAGTGCCAGTAGCGCAGCCTGAATCTCTGGCTGCATTATGATTATTAATACTAATAGTATTTAATGTAATTAATACCACCACTCGCCTGCGACTGATATTTTCAATAACCGATGAAAAATAAACAGAAAAACCAATCTCCAGATAAATGCTGATTTAAAACAACAATAAATTGCGCGCGGTGTATTAATTACCCACCCTGTATTATAATAGTTTACCAGGTAACAATTACATCACGCAGGAAAAATACTTAACGCATAATTTAACTATGCCGAATGTTATTGTTCAGCCTGCGTTTACTGCCATTTTCTGTATCGGAACTGTTATGAAAAAAACACGTATTTTTCTGCCCGCTCTGGTGGCTGTGCTACTCACACCTGTTGCCATTGCCAGCGTTGAGGTGAGCGGTGGGAGTATTGATAAAGGTAGTATCGAAAAACCGACCATTGAAAAACCCCGTGTCGTTGGGCCACAGGTTAAAGTTGGTGTTCACGGTGTCCGGGTTGAAAAGCCCCATGTGGAAGGCCCTAAAATCAATGGCCCGGTAGTAGAAAAACCGCATGTCACGGCACCTGAAATCACCATCAAACCGGGTGTTAAAAAACACTAACCGGGTCGTTGTGTTATTCGGGCAGCAATCAATAGCACATAAAGCATAATAACCTGCAGCAGACTTCCTCTGCAGCGCACTCCTGTTTCCCCTATATTCCATTTGCCGTCAGTGCCACATTCCGCTAAAGTCCTGCCCCTTCTTCACTGGCATGGGGATAATGAGGCATTATGTTTATTGGTTTTGATTACGGTACAGCGAACTGCTCCGTGGCGGTGATGCGTGATGGCAAACCCACAATGTTAAAACTGGAAGGCGACAGTGTTTTATTGCCTTCCATGTTAAGTGCGCCTGCACGTGAAGCCGTCAGTGAATGGCTTTATCGCCACCAGAATGTAAGCTTTGAAGACGCGGAATCTGCGGCGTTGTTACGCCGGGCTATCAGTGCCAACCGTTTAGAAGATATCGAAGTGACTGCGCAGAGTGTCCAGTTCGGGCTGACATCACTGCGCCAGTATATAGAAGACCCGGAAGAAGTCTGGTTTGTTAAATCACCCAAGTCATTTCTTGGCGCGAGTGGGTTAAAACCCCAGCAAGTCGCGTTCTTTGAAGACCTGGTGTGCGCTATGATGCGCCATATACGCCAGCAGGCCGAAAACCAGTTACAGGAAACAGTCAGCCAGGCCGTCATTGGCCGCCCGATTAACTTCCAGGGGTTGGGTGGCGAAGAAGCTAACCAACAGGCTCAGGGTATTTTGGCCCGGGCAGCGGCGCGAGCCGGCTTCAGCGATATCGAATTCCAGTTTGAACCTGTTGCCGCCGGGCTTGATTATGAAGCCTCGCTGAGCCAGGAACAGCGCGTGCTGGTTGTGGATATCGGTGGGGGTACCACCGACTGCTCTTTCCTGTTGATGGGCCCGCAATGGCACAACCAGTCTGCGCGTGAATCCAGCCTGATTGGGCACAGTGGTTGCCGCGTTGGGGGCAATGATCTGGATATCATGCTGGCATTTCGCCAGTTAATGCCCGCTCTGGGGATGGGTGGGCTCACCGAAAAAGGCATTGCGCTGCCCATTCTTCCCTGGTGGAATGCCGTCGCGATAAACGATGTTCCGGCACAAACCGAGTTCTACAGCAAAGAAACCGGGCGGTTGTTGCAGACCCTGATTCGTGATGCCCGCGAACCTGAGCAGGTTACTCGCCTGTTGAAAGTGTGGCGTAATCGCCTGAGTTACCGCCTGGTGCGCAGTGCGGAAGAAGCAAAAATAGCGCTTTCCCAGGCCGATGAAACCGGTACAACACTTGATTTCATTGCAGATTCGCTGGCTGTGGGTACACATAAGGCGGAACTGGAAAGTGCTATTGAGCAACCGCTGCAACGGATCCTTGAGCAGGTCAACCTGGCGCTTAGCCAGGCAGATACGCAGCCGGATGTGATTTACCTGACCGGCGGCAGCGCACGCTCGCCCATTATTCGCCAGGCGTTGCAACAAACACTGCCAGGTATTGCCATTGTCGGTGGCGATGACTTTGGCTCTGTTACAGCAGGCCTTGCCCGTTGGGCAGGGGTTATTTTCCGCTAACTGCCGGCCCCCGGCCCGGAGAGTGTTAAACCGTTCTCCGGGCCGGCAATATACTCACTGTTATGCATTTTTGGCGGCCTGCAACGCGTTTTGCGAGCCAGACTGAATAAATTTTTGTGATATAAAACGGCGTTCCAGACTGTTCCATACAGTCTTCCATTTTTCCTTCATTTTTATAGGTTCCCACCTCTTTAAACTAGTATGATTAACGCCCACTGGTTTTAAGGAAGAGACAACTATTCCATGAAGAGCGCGACAAAAACACGCTGGTATTTTGGTGCAGGGCTAACTATTGCCATTATTATTGCAGCCGTTTGGTACAACCGGCATGAAACAAATACCAATGGAGTGGATGGAACTAAAACCAGCCAGTCACGCCCGGGGAGTAATGGGCGCCATAGCATGCGCCCTCTTGCCCCTGTGCAGGCGGCCACAGCGCAAAGCCAGGCAGTGCCCCACTACCTGAGTGGGCTTGGAACCGTAACCGCAGCCAATACCGCCACAGTGCGCAGCCGGGTAAATGGGCAGTTAATTGCCATTCATTTTAAAGAAGGCCAGCAAGTAAACGCTGGCGACCTGCTGGCAGAAATTGACCCCAGTGAATTTACCGTTGCACTGGAACAGGCTGAAGGCCAGCTGGCAAAAGACCAGGCAACGCTGGCAAATGCCCGGCGTGACCTTGCGCGTTACCAGCAACTGGCAAAAACCAGTCTGGTTTCCCGCCAGGAGCTGGATGCCCAACAGGCACTGGTTGCAGAAAGTGCAGGGACAGTAAAAGCAGACCAGGCGGCAGTTGACAGCGCCCGGTTACAACTGAGCTGGAGCCGGGTAACGGCACCTATTTCCGGGCGTGTTGGCCTGAAACAGGTTGATATCGGCAACCAAATTTCTACCAGCGACACCACCGGCATTGTGGTTATCACCCAAACGCATCCCATTGACGTTATTTTCACGCTCCCGGAAAGCGATATTGCGCAAATTGTCACAGCACAACATGCCGGTAAAACCCTTGAAGTGGATGCGTGGGATCGCACTAACACCAAAAAGCTTGCCAGTGGCGAATTACTGAGCCTCGATAACCAGATTGATGCCACAACTGGCACCATCAAACTCAAAGCCCGTTTTACTAACGGTGACGACACTCTGTTTCCCAACCAGTTTGTTAACGCGCGCATGCTGGTTGATACCCAACAAAATGCGGTTGTTATTCCGGTTGCCGCCCTGCAAATGGGCAATGAAGGCAATTTTGTATGGGTGCTGAATAGCGAAAATAAAGTCAGTAAGCATCTGGTAACGCCCGGCATTCAGGATAACCAGCAGGTGGTGATTACTGCCGGGATTTCTGCCGGAGACCGGGTAGTAACAGATGGTATAGACCGGTTAACTGAGGGTGTAACCGTCGAGGTCGTTGACCCACAACAGACATCGGCCCAGGCAGCTCAGCACCCGGCTGAAACCAGAAAATCGCACTCAGGCCAGCATAAAGGAGCGCGTTCCTAATGCAGGTATTACCACCCAGCACCACCGGCGGCCCTTCCCGGCAGTTTATTCTGCGCCCGGTAGCCACCACGCTGTTTATGGTGGCGATATTGCTTGCCGGGATAATCGGTTACCGTTTTCTGCCTGTTTCAGCGCTGCCAGAAGTGGATTACCCCACCATCCAGGTGGTCACGCTCTACCCGGGAGCCAGCCCGGATGTCGTGACCTCGGCCATTACTGCGCCACTGGAGCGGCAATTTGGGCAGATGTCTGGCCTGAAACAAATGTCATCGCAAAGTGCCGGGGGCGCTTCGGTGGTGACATTGCAGTTCCAGTTAACCCTGCCGCTTGATGTCGCTGAACAGGAAGTTCAGGCCGCGATTAACGCCGCCACCAGCCTGCTGCCCAACGACCTGCCCAACCCGCCGGTTTACAGTAAAGTTAACCCGGCAGACCCACCAATAATGACGCTGGCGGTAACGTCTTCCGCCCTGCCCCTGACCCAGGTGCAGGATTTAGTGGAAACCCGTATTGCCCAAAAAATTGCCCAGGTAAATGGCGTAGGTATGGTTGGGGTGTCTGGCGGGCAACGCCCGGCGGTGCGGGTTAAACTCAATGCCCAGGCGCTGGCCGGGCTGGGTATCAGCACAGAAACCGTGCGCAGTGCTATCAGCAACGCTAATGTGAATTCTGCCACGGGTAGTCTGGATGGCCCGGAGCGTGCAATCACTATTTCCGCCAATGACCAGATGAAAACGGTACAGGAATACCGCGACCTGATTATTGCATATGTTAACGGGGCTGCCGTGCACCTTGGCGATGTCGCCACCGTTGAACAGGGGGCAGAGAATGCCTGGCTTGGTGCATGGTCAAACCATGAACCGGCTATTGTCATGAATGTTCAGCGCCAGCCTGGCGCCAATATTATTGAAACCGCCGACAGTATTCGCGCACTGCTACCCGGCCTGAAAGAAAGCCTGCCCAAATCTGTTCACCTGGCGCTGGTAGCTGACCGGACTAATAATATTCGGGCTTCAGTAGAAGACACCCAGTCTGAGCTGTTGCTGGCAATTGCGCTGGTAGTCATGATTATCTACCTGTTTTTGCGCAATGTTCCGGCCACAATTATTCCAGCAGTGGCCGTACCGCTTTCCCTTGTAGGCACTTTCGCGGTCATGGTGTTTCTCGATTTCTCCATCAACAACCTGACACTAATGGCTCTGACCATCGCTACCGGGTTTGTGGTGGACGACGCAATCGTGGTGATTGAAAACATCTCCCGGTATATCGAAAAAGGCGAAAAACCACTGGCAGCCGCACTGAAAGGTGCCGGGGAGATAGGCTTTACCATTATTTCGCTTACGGTGTCTCTGATTGCGGTACTCATTCCGTTGCTGTTTATGGGTGACATCGTGGGGCGGTTATTTCGGGAATTCGCCATCACCCTCGCTGTAGCAATTTTAATCTCGGCCGTGGTTTCGCTAACCTTAACGCCTATGATGTGCGCCCGTATGCTCAGCCATGAATCCCTGCGCAAACAAAACCGTTTTTCTCTGGCCTGCGAGCGTTTCTTTGAGTGGGTTATTGCCGGTTATGGCCGTGGGCTGAACCGGGTATTGCAACACCCGTGGCTCACGTTGAGTGTGGCATTTGGAACCCTGGCGCTGACTATTTTGCTGTGGGTCTGGATTCCGAAGGGATTTTTCCCGGTGCAGGATAACGGCATTATTCAGGGTACTTTGCAGGCTCCACAGTCGGCTTCTTTTGCCAGCATGTCGCAGCGCCAGGCGCAGGTGGCCGACCTGCTTCTGAAAGACCCGGATGTAGCGAGCATGACCAGTTTTATTGGGGTGGATGGCACCAACCCGGCACTGAACAGCGCGCGCATCCAAATAAACCTGAAACCGCTCAGTGAGCGTGATGACAGGGTTTCAGAAGTAATTCAGCGCCTGCAGGATAAAGTAGCGACGCTGCCCGGTGTCACGCTGTACCTACAACCGGTACAGGACCTGACGATTGATACCACCGTCAGCCGCACGCAATACCAGTTTACCCTGCAGGCCAATACGCTGGATGCCCTGAGCACCTGGGTACCCAGGCTGATGGCTCAACTAAAAACGCTGCCTGAACTGGCTGATGTCAGTAGTGACTGGCAGGACCAGGGCTTACAGGCCATGGTGAAAGTGGATCGCGACAGCGCAAGCCGCCTGGGTATCTCAATGGCAGATGTAGACAATGCGCTGTACAACGCCTTCGGCCAGCGCCTGATATCCACTATTTATACCCAGTCCAACCAGTATCGGGTGGTGCTTGAGCATGATACCCACAACACACCAGGTCTGGATGCGCTCAGCGGTATCCGCCTGGTGAGCAGCAATGGCGGGATGGTGCCACTGAGCGCCATTGCCCAGGTTGAGCAGCGCCATATGCCGCTTACCATTAACCACCTGGACCAGTTCCCCTCTACCACCATTTCGTTCAATGTGGCAAAAGGCGCCTCATTGGGCGAAGCCGTGGAAGCCATACTGGCAGCAGAAAAAGAGATGGATTTCCCGGCCGATATCATGACCGCCTTCCAGGGCAGTACACTGGCGTTCCAGGCGGCACTGAGCAGCACAGTGTGGCTGATTATTGCCGCCATTGCCGCAATGTATATTGTGCTGGGTATTTTGTACGAAAGCTTTATTCACCCAATAACCATACTGTCCACACTGCCTACCGCCGGGCTGGGCGCATTGCTGGCGTTTATGGTTTCAGGCTATGAACTGGATGTGATTGCGATAATCGGCATTATTTTGCTGATTGGTATTGTGAAGAAAAACGCCATCATGATGATAGATTTCGCCCTGGCGGCAGAGCGCGAGCAAGGCATGCCACCACGCGAGGCGATTTACCAGGCCTGCCTGTTGCGTTTTCGCCCTATTCTCATGACCACCCTCGCCGCACTACTTGGCGCACTGCCACTGATGCTCAGTACCGGGGTGGGCGCAGAACTGCGCCGCCCGCTGGGAATAGGTATGGTGGGCGGTTTGCTGGTCAGCCAGGTGCTGACACTGTTTACCACCCCGGTTATCTATTTGCTGTTCGACCGCCTTTCTCACTGGCTGCGTAGCCGTTTGCCGCGCCACGAGGAGGCCTGAGTGCGCTTTTTTGCTCTGTTTATCTACCGCCCTGTTGCCACCATTCTGATTTCGGTGGCAATAACACTGTGTGGGGTTCTCGGGTTCAGGCTGCTGCCTGTCGCCCCTCTGCCCCAGGTGGATTTCCCGGTAATTATGGTAAGCGCGTCACTACCGGGCGCGTCGCCAGAAACCATGGCATCGTCGGTTGCCACGCCGCTGGAACGCTCATTAGGCCGCATAGCCGGCATTAATGAAATGACGTCCACCAGCTCGCTGGGTAGCACCAGAATCATCCTGCAATTTGAACTCAGCCGGGATATTAACGGCGCGGCACGGGATGTGCAGGCAGCAATAAATGCCGCGCAAAGTTTGCTGCCAACCGGCATGCCTTCGCGGCCAACTTACCGTAAAGCTAACCCGTCAGATATGCCCATCATGATTCTGACGCTGACGTCCGACACGCTGTCGCAAGGGGAATTATATGATTTCGCCTCCACGCAACTGGCGCAAAATATTGCCCAGATAGATGGCGTTGGCGATGTGGATGTTGGTGGCAGCTCATTGCCTGCGGTTCGGGTGGATTTAAACCCACAGGCACTGTTTAACCAGGGTGTTTCGCTGGATGCCGTGCGAACAGCTATCAGTAACGCCAATGTGCGTAAACCTCAGGGCGCAATCGAAGACAACACCCATCGCTGGCAGTTACAAACCAATGATGAACTGAAAACAGCCGCTGAATACCGCCCGCTGGTTATTCATTACAACAATGGCGCAGCCGTGCGGTTAGGTGACGTAGCGAATGTCACTGACTCTGTGCAGGATGTACGCAATGCCGGGATGACCAATGCTCAGCCCGCTATATTGCTGATGATCCGTAAACTGCCTGAAGCCAATATTATTCAAACTGTTGACCGAATTCGTGCACGGCTGCCGGAGCTGGAGCAAACCATTCCGGCAGCCGTTAATGTTCACATAGCCCAGGACTCCTCTCCCACTATCCGTGCTTCACTTGCCGAAGTGGAGCAGGCACTGTGTATCTCGGTGGCGCTGGTTATCCTGGTGGTGTATCTGTTCCTGCGCTCCGGCCCGGCAACATTAATTCCGGCTGTGGCGGTGCCTGTCTCCCTGATAGGCACCTTTGCGGCCATGTATTTGTGCGGCTTCAGCCTGAACAACCTCTCGCTGATGGCGCTCACCATTGCCACCGGGTTTGTGGTGGATGATGCCATTGTGGTGCTGGAAAATATTTCCCGGCACCTGGAAGCCGGAGTAAAACCGTTACAGGCCGCGTTGCAGGGCGCCCGTGAAGTGGGCTTCACCGTGCTTTCCATGAGTGTTTCGCTGGTTGCTGTATTCCTGCCGTTATTGCTGATGGGCGGTTTGCCCGGCCGGTTATTCCGCGAATTTGCCGTCACACTTTCGGTGTCTATTGCGATTTCGATGGTGGTTTCCCTGACACTCACCCCCATGATGTGTGGCTGGCTGCTGAAAAACCCTAAACCCGGGGCTAAGCAACAAGGTGCGGGGCGTTTGATGCTGGCTGTGCAGGGCGGCTATGCCCGTTCGCTCGCCGTGGCACTGAAATACAAACGCCTCATAGGTGTGCTGCTTCTGGCGACAATCGGGCTCAATATCTGGCTGTATATCGCAGTACCCAAAACCCTGATGCCAGAACAGGATACCGGGCGAATCATGGGGAATATTCGCGCCGACCAGAGCATTTCATTCCAGGCAATGCGCGGCAAATTACAAGACTTCATGAAAATCATCCGTGAAGACCCGGCAGTAGATAACGTGACCGGTTTTACCGGGGGTTCCCGGGTTAACAGCGGCATGATGTTTATCTCGCTGAAGCCACGCAGTGAACGCAAAGAAACGGCGCAACAGGTGATAGACCGCCTACGGGTAAAACTGGCAAAAGAGCCCGGTGCCACGCTGTTCTTAATGGCAATGCAGGATTTAAGAGTTGGTGGGCGGCAGGCAAATGCCAGCTACCAGTATACGCTTTTGTCAGACGACCTCAGCGCCCTGCGCATATGGGAGCCGAAGATTCGCCAGGCACTGGCCGCTCTGCCGGAACTCACTGATGTTAACTCAGACCAGCAGGACAAAGGCTCAGAACTGGCACTGACCTACGACCGGGCCACGTTATCGCGCCTGGGAATTAACGTAGCGGATGCCAATGGCCTGCTTAACAATGCCTTCGGGCAACGCCAGATTTCAACCATCTACCAGCCGATGAACCAGTACAAAGTGGTGATGGAAGTTGACCCCCGCTATACCCAGGATGCCAGCGCACTGGAGAAAATGTTTATTATCAACAGTGAAGGTAAGCCCATTCCACTCTCGTGGTTCGCCAAATGGTTACCTGCCAATGCACCACTTTCGGTTAACCACCAGGGGCTTTCGGCTGCCTCAACCATTGCTTTTAACTTGCCTGATGGCGTGTCTTTATCGCAGGCCAGCGATGCCATTGACCGCACCATGACTGCACTGGGTGTACCGTCCAGTGTGCGTGGTACCTGGGCGGGTACTGCACAAATTTTCCAGCAAACAATGAACTCCCAGCTCATTTTGATTCTGGCCGCAATTGCCACAGTCTATATTGTGCTGGGTATGCTGTATGAAAGTTATATTCACCCGCTGACCATTCTTTCTACGCTGCCCTCTGCCGGGGTTGGTGCGTTACTGGCCCTGGAGATGTTCAGCACGCCTTTCAGCCTGATTGCGTTAATTGGCATTATGTTACTGATTGGTATCGTCAAGAAAAACGCCATTATGTTGGTTGATTTTGCCCTTGAAGCCATGCGTAGCAGCAATATTTCCGCGCGGGATGCCATTTTCCAGGCCTGCCTGCTGCGTTTCAGGCCCATTATGATGACAACGCTGGCGTCCATTTTCGGCGCACTGCCTCTGGTACTGGCAACCGGCGATGGCGCTGAATTACGCCAGCCGCTGGGGATTACCATTGTCGGTGGCCTGGTAGTAAGCCAACTGTTAACGCTGTATACCACCCCGGTGGTGTTTTTGTTTTTTGACCGTTTGCGGCCTGGCAGCCGGGCTCGGGAAAACCAACATGTACAACTGGCTGGTGAGTAACACTGGCTTTTTCACCCGCAAGGCTTAACACGCCGTAGCGGATATTGACTGAACTGGAGCCCTGTATGAAGTTCTGGCGCCTGGGTATTACTGGCAAATTATTTATTGCTATTCTGTCCACCTGCATTCTGTTGCTTATCACCATGCACTGGGCAGTACGTGTCAGCTTTGAACGGGGCTTTATTGATTACATTAAGCACGGTAACCAACAGCGATTAGTACTGCTGCGGGACACCCTGGCGGAACAGTATGCCATCCATGGGAACTGGCGCTTCCTGCGCCACAATGACAGGTTTATGTTCCAGCTTTTGCGCTCCTTTGACCGCGATCTGGCCGGTGCACCAATGCCCCCTCCGCGCGCGGAGGAACGAAATATGGAACAATATACGCCTGCTTTAGGAGCCCAGGATGAAAACGATGTTGCCATGCCAGGTGACGGCGGGCCTGGCAACATGGATCATGGGCAGCCCGATCCCTTTGCGCCCAACAGCGAACCACCTCGTGAGGATAACGGCGATCCCCATGGCCCGGGGCCGGGAATGGATCCACTCCATGGCTGGCGCACACAATTTTGGGTTCTGGATCAAAAAAGCCGCCTGTTGGTTGGCCCTCCCTTCCCTATTCCGCCAGACAGCAACCGGGAGCCGATTAAATTCAACGATACTACCGTTGGCTGGGTGGTGGCTTCCCCGGTTGAACGCCTGACCAGAACCACAGATATCAGCTTTGATCGCCAGCAACGGCGTACCAGTTGGCTGATAGTCGCACTGGCAACATTAATGGCTGCCGGCGCCACATTCCCGCTGGCCCGTGGGTTACTGGCACCGGTGAAGCGCCTGGTGGAAGGGACACACAAATTAGCTGCAGGTGACTTCAGTACCCGGGTAGAGCAAAGCAGCAACGATGAACTCGGCCGGCTTGCCAGTGACTTTAATCAACTTGCCAGCACGCTTGAGAAAAACCAGCAAATGCGCCAGGCCTTTATGGCGGATATTTCCCATGAACTGCGCACACCACTGGCAGTATTGCGTGGCGAACTGGAAGCGATTCAGGATGGCGTGCGCAAATTTACCCCTGAATCTGTTGCCTCGCTGCAGGCCGAAGTGGGTACGCTGACCAAACTGGTTAATGACCTGCACCAGTTATCGATGTCTGACCAGGGTGCTCTGGCCTACCAGCGCCGCCACATTGAGGTGATTTCTCTGGTGGAAATGGCCGCAGGTGCATTTCGTGAACGCTTTAACAGCCACGGCTTAAGCATCAGCCTGAGTTTGCCAGACAGTGCCACATTGTTTGGCGACCCGGATCGTTTGATGCAATTATTCAACAACCTGCTGGAAAACAGCCTGCGCTATACTGACAGCGGTGGCGGGCTGTCCATTAATGGTCGGATACAGAATGGCACACTCAACCTGCAATTCGCTGACAGTGGCCCGGGGGTTACAGATGAACAGCTTGCACAATTATTTGAGCGGTTTTATCGTGCTGAAGGTTCGCGTAACCGGGCCAGTGGCGGCTCTGGTTTAGGTTTGGCCATTTGCCAGAATATTGTGGAAGCCCATGGTGGTAAAATTTCCGCCGGGCACGCCGCTGCCGGGGGCATCAGTATTGATGTCACCTTACCTTTAGAGAGTGAAACACAGAGAAGCGTATGAGCGAATTCCCGATTGATGAAAATGCACCACAGATCCTGATTGTGGAAGATGAGCCAAAACTGGGCCAGTTGCTTATCGATTATCTGCGGGCGGCAAGCTATGCTCCAACCCTGGTTAACCATGGAGATCTGGTGGTTCCTTATGTGCGCCAGACCCCGCCGGATCTTATCCTGTTAGATCTGATGTTACCGGGTACAGATGGCCTGACAATTTGCAAAGAGATCCGCCGTTTTTCCGATGTACCTATTATTATGGTCACCGCAAAAATTGAAGAGATAGACCGCCTGTTGGGGCTGGAAATTGGCGCGGATGATTATATCTGTAAGCCCTACAGCCCACGTGAGGTTGTTGCCCGGGTTAAAACCATTCTGCGCCGCTGCCAGCCAAAAGCGTTTCAGAGCGACACAGATACTGGCCCAACACTGAAAATCGATGAAAGCCGTTTTCAGGCCAGTTGGAATAACAAAGCGCTGGATCTCACCCCGGCAGAGTTTCGCCTGCTAAAAACCCTTGCCCATGAGCCGGGCAAAGTCTTCTCCCGTGAACAGTTGCTGAACCATCTTTATGATGATTACCGGGTGGTCACAGACCGTACCATAGACAGCCACATCAAAAACCTGCGCCGCAAACTGGAAGCGTTGGATGAAGAACAGCCATTTATCCGTGCTGTTTACGGTGTGGGCTACCGCTGGGAAGCCGACCCCTGCCAGTTTCTGTAACACCCACCGGGCGTGCTGACGCCCGGGTTTATTTCCCCTGCAGCAAGCGCTACAATGCCCGCCCTGAAAGTGTGGCATTACGCCGCATACCTGCCGTTTCACCTGGTGAAGCGGTTCTGACCTGACATCAGAAAGAGCCCAACATGTTTAAACCGGAATTACTTTCTCCGGCGGGAACGCTGAAAAATATGCGTTACGCCTTCGCTTATGGCGCAGATGCCGTTTATGCGGGACAACCTCGTTACAGCCTGCGGGTGCGTAACAACGAATTCAACCACGAAAACCTTGCACTGGGGATTAATGAAGCCCATTCGCTTGGGAAAAAGTTTTATGTCGTGGTGAATATTGCCCCCCATAACGCCAAACTGAAAACCTTTATTCGCGACCTGAAACCCGTTGTGGATATGGGCCCGGATGCGCTCATCATGTCTGATCCTGGTTTAATCATGATGGTTCGTGAAGCCTTCCCGGAGATAGCCATTCACCTTTCCGTACAGGCGAATGCGGTGAACTGGGCGACGGTAAAATTCTGGAAACAGATGGGGCTGACCCGGGTCATTCTTTCCCGCGAGCTTTCTTTAGAAGAAATTGCAGAAATTCGTGAACAGGTTCCGGAAATGGAACTGGAAGTATTCGTACACGGTGCATTATGCATGGCTTATTCAGGCCGCTGCCTGCTTTCTGGTTATATCAATAAGCGCGACCCGAATCAGGGCACCTGTACTAATGCCTGCCGCTGGGAATACAAAGTACAGGAAGGCAAAGAAGACGATATCGGTAATATTGTACATGTGCATGAACCCATTCCGGTACAGAATGTAGACCCAACGCTCGGAGCTGGCGCGCCAACCGACAAAGTGTTCATGATTGAAGAAAGCCAGCGCCCGGGTGAATATATGACCGCGTTCGAAGACGAACACGGCACCTATATTATGAACTCCAAAGATTTGCGTGCCATTCAGCATGTTGAGCGCTTAACCCAGTTGGGTGTGCATTCGCTGAAAATTGAAGGGCGCACCAAATCGTTTTACTACTGCGCCCGTACCGCTCAGGTATACCGCCGGGCCATTGATGATGCCGCTGCCGGGAAACCTTTCGACCCGTCGTTACTGGAAACACTGGAAGGTCTGGCACACCGTGGCTATACCGAAGGTTTTCTGCGCCGCCACACCCACGACAGCTACCAGAACTATGAATACGGGTATTCAGTTTCCGACCGCCAGCAGTTTGTCGGGGAATTTACCGGAGAGCGGAACGGCGAGCTTGCTGCCGTGGCGGTAAAAAATAAATTCAGCAAAGGCGACAGCCTGGAATTAATGACGCCACAGGGCAACATCAGCTTCACACTGGAACATATGGAAAACGGTAAAGGCCAGCCAATGGACGTGGCTCCGGGCGATGGCTACACAGTCTGGCTGCCCGTTCCGGCAGACCTGGCGCTGGAATATGGCCTGTTGATGCGTAACCTGGCGGGGCAAACTACCCGTAATCCGCACGCAAAGTAACAGCCAACGGGTGTTCATGTATACCAGCGTGCTAACCTTAGAACTGGATCACATACGTGACGGTTTAATATGGATATTATTAGCACGCTGAAAAACATAACCCATAAATGCTAGTTGTACCAGGAACCACCTCCTTAGCCTGTGTAATCTCCCTTACGCAGGCTTATTTTTTTATGTGCTCCACTAAAAGCTAACGTCTGCGTATAACCCACCTGAATAGCCGGTATCAGGCTTGTTGTATCTGGCATAACAACGCTGGTGTGCCTTTGTATTCCCTCCCCTGTGGCATCCTGATGCTGCTGCTGTCTGCTTTATAAATCGCCTGGCTATTCGGAACAATATTTGGCGAATGGTGATATTCCCTTCATACGCGCCATACCAAAGCGCCATATTTAAATCAGGGGGAAAATAAAATTAACCGTTTTCTGTTTAATATACTCTTTCTCTTTCATGCTCTGGTTGAATGAACATGATATTAATTATCACTTCATATTTTATGGCAATAAAGAAGTTATTGTACCCATAACTATTCAGGCTTAATGTGCGGTTAATACGGAGGGAATAAATTATTTGCCAGCACAGCCTGTTATATATTAGTAATGTGTGGTGTTTAATCAGTGCTTAAAAGGGAAACTGAAACATGCATCTGGAACGACACAGTATCGAACGAGTGGGATGGCTAAGGGCTGCCGTATTAGGTGCAAATGATGGCATCGTCTCAACAGCAAGTCTTGTCCTTGGCATTGCTTCGGCAGGCAGTTCATCTTCAGGTATTTTACTGGCAGGAATTGCCGGGCTTGTTGCCGGTGCCATGTCGATGGCGACAGGGGAATATGTCTCAGTTTCGTCCCAGACAGACACAGAGCGTGCCGCTCTCGCGCAGGAGAAGAAGGAGTTGCAGGCTGACTATGAAGGCGAGGTTCATGAACTCACTTCTTTGTATATACAGCGTGGTGTTGAACCAGTTCTGGCTCACAAGGTGGCATTACAACTTATGGAAAAAGATGCTCTTGATGCTCATTCCCGTGAAGAGCTGGGGCTTACAGAAACGAATTCGGCACGCCCCCTGCAGGCAGCAATTTTTTCAGCGGCGAGTTTTTCTGCAGGTGCTCTGTTGCCTTTAATCGTCGCATGGCTGGCTCCATCCACACTGGTTTTTCCGTTTGTCATTCTTTCCACCCTCGTAGCACTGACTTTCCTCGGGTATATTTCATCCGTTGCGGGCAAGGCATCGCCACTGAAAGCAATGCTCAGAATCACTTTCTGGAGCGCAATGGCAATGGCTTTATCCATGGGAGCAGGAACACTCGCAGGCCAGGTTCTGGCTTAGCTCAGTATTTAATATGCTGAAGATGTATGGCTGAAAGTATGCGCACATCTGAGAGAAAACGTATTACGTGAATATTGCCCCTGATTTGGGTTATTTCAACAGTGAGTTAGCTCTGGTGCAAGAAAAAAAGTGTGTACACCGAAAATACTTTGTAACTTATTGAGCTGAACAGCATGTTCCCGCCACATCAACCTGGCACACAGCCATTCATCATTATATTAAGTTGCAATACTTTTCCTCTTGCATTCTGTTGGCATCCATTTTTTAAAAGAAAAATCGTTTTGTTAAGCTGCCGTTTAACTTTCCCCAACTGTTATTTGTTGCGAATAACCTGATGGGCGAGTAATTTATTTTGGCATGAACAATTCGTGCTTTTCACAGGAGATAAGTTTCTTTCTTCTAACAGACAGTCTTATTGTTTTCTACTTTTCTGAATGTGAGCAGGCAGCACAGTTTTCTGGGTGTTTAAAGTGCTGCATCCGGCCACAGACAGTTAAAAAAACCTTTAATATCCTGTGGATAGCATGTCCGCGGCAGTGTGTCCATATTACTGACAATTACATTTCGTAATGGGCAGTGTGTTAATTTATTAATCAAAGCGATAGCAAAAAATGGGTAAATTATTGATAACGGGTTGCACCGGGTTTCTTGGTGGCTGTGTTTTAAGTTATGCGCTAAAAAAATATAATATTAAGGATATTTTAATATTAGCCAGAACAGCAGAAAACTACCCGGCATTAACACGAGTACAAGATAACCTTGCTCGTTTTGGGCTTTCTCCTGAGATAACCAGCCAACTCACTGGTAGTAATATTATTGAAGGTGATTTAGCTCAACCTGAGCTGTTTCTGAACAACCCATATCTGAATGAAGTCACGCATGTAATTAACTGTGCAGCAGTTGCATCGTTTGGTAAGAACCCATTGATCTGGAAAGTGAATGTAGAAGGTACTTTTGCTTTCGCAAAAAGAATGTCAGAAATTGCTTCATTGCAGCGCTTTGTGCATGTTGGCACCGCCATGTCCTGTTTGCCAACACCGGGGCACAATATTAAAGAATCACTCATCATAGCCGACGACTCTCAACATATTGTTGACTATACTCGCGCCAAGGCAGCAATTGAACGGAAAATGCGTGAAGAGTTACCACAACTCCCGTTAGTAATTGCCCGACCGTCAATTATTGTTGGTCATTCAGAGTTAGGTTGCCAGCCATCAAGCAGTATTTTTTGGGTGTTTAAAATGGCACTTACTCTGGGTAAATTTATGTGTAATTTACAAGACAGAATTGATGTAGTGCCGGTTGATTTTTGTGCTGAAGCGTTACTGGCATTAACAGAAAATGAAAATGTCAAAAACGAAATATACCATATTTCAGCAGGGCCGGAATACAGTGTAAATTTTGCTGAAATAGACCAGGCGATGGCCCAGGCCGGGGGGACGGAACCGATAGCAGATAATTATCGGATGGTGGATATGGGGTATTTTATGGGGATTCGTAAATCCTTCCCATTACTTTTCGGCGAGTGCAATGAACGGATTATACTCAGAGCGATTAATCTCTATGGCCAGTTCTCCCGCCTGAATGTTACTTTTGACAATACTCAACTGCTCCACCTGGGTGTTTCAGCTCCGCGTAAGTTTACGTCTTACATTGATAAGTGTGTGGATTCAACTCGCGGGCAAAGTGTGACGGAAATGATGGCCTGCGACTTTAAATAACAAAAATTTGTTAAATGGCAATAGATTTTCCGGGCTTTAAGGATGCGGTTTGCTGAATGTACAGCATAAACCATTACCCGGGATCTAATACCTGTATGGTGCGGTGAAAGCGGTTGTAGCAGACCACGCAATGGCGGGCATCGCACCATTTCCGGTGGTGTATAGCAGAAATAACTAAAACCTTTACACAGGCTTATTTTTCCCTCCAGTTTTCAGGCTGTTCTGACGATAACAATCTCTATATAGCACTACACTTTGGGTGTGGAGCACTTTACAGGGAATACAAGCCATGAAAACACTTGCCTCTTCCATGCTAATTCTTAATGGCAAACTTGCTAATGATCCCATTTTACGGGATACCATTCATCAGTTTCGTGAACGAGGGTTTGATCTCCACGTCCGTGTGACCTGGGAGTTTGGTGATGCAGAGCGGTTTGTTAATGAAGCTCACCACCTGAAAATCGAAAACGTCATTGCCGGGGGCGGCGACGGTACGCTGAACGAAGTGGTCAATGGTATTTACAAGCTGGAAGAAAAATCACGCCCAATCCTGGGGATTTTGCCGCTGGGAACCGCTAATGATTTTGCCACGGCGGCCGGGATCCCGGATGCCCTGAATAATGCACTGATGCTGGCAATCAATGGCCGCCCGCGCCAGATTGACCTGGTCCAGGTTAACCGTGGCCGCTGCTTTATTAATATGGCATCTGGTGGGTTCGGTACCAAAGTGACCAACGATACCCCGGAAACCATGAAAGCAACCTTCGGTGGGGTTTCCTATCTGATCCATGGGATCCTGCGCCTGGATAAACTGGCTCCGGATCATTGCGAAATTCGCAGTGGCGATTTCCTCTGGGAAGGTGATGCCCTGATTATGGGGATAGGTAATGGCCGCCAGGCTGGTGGCGGGCAGTTACTTTGCCCGGGAGCGTTAATTAACGACGGTATGCTGAACCTGCGTATTTTTACCGGGGAGTCTCTGGTTCCCACCCTGCTCAGCACTTTGGCACGCAGTGAAGATGAAGAACATATGATAGAAGCCAGTGGCAGCTGGTTTGAAATCCGGGCTGAACACACCATGACGTTTAACCTGGATGGTGAGCCAATCAGCGGTAACCAGTTTTCCCTGGTGGTGAAACCAGGCGCTGTTTTCTGCCGCCTGCCCCCGGACTGCCCGTTACTGAAATAATACCAGCGCGCCCCGGCATCTTACCGGGGCGCTTTCAATAAAAGTTATCTTGTTTTGAATGTAAACGGCTCAGGCAATAGTGACCTGTTTACTGAGGTACACGTCCTGCACGGCATTAATCAGTTTAACCCCGTCGGCCATAGATTTTTTAAACGCTTTACGCCCCAGAATTAACCCCATACCACCAGCACGCTTGTTAATAACGGCAGTGCGCACCGCATCAGCGAAATCGGTTTCGCCACCTGCGGCGCCACCTGAGTTAATTAACCCGGCACGGCCCATGTAGCAATTCGCCAGTTGGTAACGTACCAGGTCTATGGGGTTTTCCGTGGTGAGTTTGCTGTAGACGCGTTCGTCGGTGTAACCAAAATTAACAGCTTTGTAGCCGCCATTGTTTTCAGCCATTTTCTGCTTAACTATATCAGCCCCAATAGTGGCTGCGATGTGGTTCGCCTGGCCGGTAAGGTCGGCGCTGGCATGGTAATCCACGCCATCTTTTTTGAATGCCGGGTTACGCAAATAAGCCCACAGCACCGTCACCAGCCCCAGTTCATGGGCACGCTCAAATGCCGCAGAGATTTCTTCTATCTGGCGGCGGGACTCTTCTGAACCAAAGTAAATCGTAGCCCCTACCGCTACCGCCCCCAGGTTAAATGCCTGCTCTACGCTTGCGTACAGCGTCTGGTCATAAGTCGTTGGGTAGCTCAGAGTTTCGTTATGGTTCAGCTTCATCAGAAATGGAATGCGGTGAGCATAGCGGCGGGAAACCGAAGCCAGCACGCCATAAGTGGAAGCCACACAGTTGCAACCGGCTTCAATCGCCAGTTCCACAATGTTTTTGGGATCGAAATAGAGAGGGTTGGCAGCAAATGACGCACCGGCCGAATGCTCAATCCCCTGGTCAACCGGCAGTATCGACAAGTAGCCGGTGCCGGCCAGGCGGCCTGTGTTATAGAGCGTCTGCATGTTACGCAGTACAGCCGGTGGGCGGTTGTTGTCCACCATAACCCGGTCCACATAATCCGGGCCGGGCAGGTAAAGTTGTTCGGCGGAAATCGTCATACAACGGTGTTGCAGCAGGTTATCGGCGTCATTTCCAAGAAACTGAATAATATCGGTCATCATAAACTCCATTATTTGTCTCTGTTTGCCAGCGAACAATGCCTGAAACAAGCCGCCTTACCGCAGAAGAATTCACTGCCAGGAGCAGCCTGAACCCGGCTCATCATTCGCTGAGAAATATAACCGTAGCAGATTTTCAGGGGAGCCCCTTGTGTAAAAATGACATCCTGTAACTTCCCGTTAGCCCTGGTTTCAGGGGGAAGTGCTGGTTTACCCCTCTCGTGTACCTCTCTCACAAAACCAATATGGGTGCACACTGAATGGAACAGCTTCTCCAGCGTGCAGCCTTGCTTTCGACACACACCACCGGCCGATTTGTGTACAACAAAACTGTTACACTGATCAAGTAATCATCACAAAGGTATTTCAAAGGTATTATTGAATGGTATTTTAAAGGAGTACCCTATCTGACATGAAGGATTAAACAATGAAAACCAAAGTCCAACTGTCATTCATGATGTTTGTTGAATGGTTTATCTGGGGCGCGTGGTTTGTGCCACTGTGGTTATGGCTCAGTAAAAGCGGCTTTACCGCAGGTGAAATTGGCTGGTCATATGCCTGCACTGCTATTGCTGCAATCCTCTCGCCTATCCTGGTCGGTTCACTGACCGACCGCTTCTTCGCAGCGCAGAAAGTGCTGGCGTTATTGATGTTTGCTGGTGCCGTACTGATGTACTTCGCCGCACAGCAAACCCAGTTCAGTAGCTTCTTCCCGTTACTGCTGGCTTACTCGCTGACGTATATGCCTACCATCGCACTAACCAACAGCATCGCTTTTGCCAACGTGGATGACGTGGAGGCCGACTTCCCACGCATTCGTGTGATGGGAACCATAGGCTGGATAGCCTCCGGGCTGGCATGCGGCTTCCTGCCGCAGATGTTGGGCTATAACGACATTTCGGATACCAATGTCCCCTTGCTGATGACCGCAGGAAGCTCCGCGTTGCTTGGTGTTTTTGCCTTGTTCCTGCCGAATACGCCACCAAAGAGCACCGGCAAGCTGGATTTCAGAGTGATGCTCGGGCTGGATGCACTGATCCTTCTGCGTGACAAAAACTTCCTGGTGTTCTTCTTCTGCTCGTTCCTGTTCGCAATGCCGCTGGCGTTTTACTACATCTTTGCCAACGGTTATCTCACAGAAGTAGGCATGAAAAACGCCACCGGCTGGATGACGCTTGGCCAGTTCTCAGAAATCTTCTTTATGCTGGCGCTGCCATTCTTCACCAAACGCTTTGGTATTAAGAAGGTCTTACTGCTGGGCCTTATCACTGCGGCTATTCGCTATGGTTTCTTTGTCTACGGTGGCGCAGAGCAATACTTCACTTATGCCCTGTTGTTCCTCGGCATCTTGTTACACGGCGTGAGTTATGACTTCTACTACGTAACGGCGTACATCTATGTGGATAAAAAAGCGCCGGTACATATGCGAACTGCCGCACAGGGTTTGATTACGCTGTGCTGCCAGGGCTTTGGCAGCCTGCTGGGTTACCGACTGGGCGGTGTGATGATGGAGAAAATGTTCGCCCTGAATCCGCCGGTGAATGGGCAGACCTTCAACTGGGCCGGGATGTGGACATTCGGCGCAGTCATGATTGCCGTGATAGCCATACTGTTTATGCTGTTTTTCCGCGAATCGGATAAAGAGATCACCGCAATTGAGGTGGTTGATAGCGATAACGCGCTGACACAAGGGGAAGTTAAATGAAACAAGAACGTGTTCTCGGTGCTCTTTATGGGCAGGCGTTAGGGGATGCGATGGGCATGCCATCTGAGCTGTGGCCAAGAAAGCGCGTCAAAGCGCACTTTGGCTGGATCGACCGCTTTTTACCTGGCCCCACAGAGAACAATGCCGCCTGCTATTTTAACCAGGCTGAGTTTACTGACGACACCTCCATGGCGCTTTGCCTGGCTGATGCCATTATTGAATGTGACGGGCAGATCAACGCCGATGTCATCGGCAAGCATATTTTGCGCTGGGCAGAATCATTCGACGCCTTTAACAAGAATGTATTAGGCCCAACCTCTAAAATTGCACTGAACGCCATTCGTGACGGGAAACCGGTGAGCAAGCTGGAAAACAACGGTGTGACCAACGGCGCAGCGATGCGTGCTTCACCATTGGGTTGCCTGTTACCGGCCACCCATCTGGCACAGTTTGTTGACCAGGTGGCTCTGGCCTCCAGCCCAACGCATAAATCCGACCTGGCGATTGCCGGTGCTGTAGTAGTTGCCTGGGCGGTTTCCCGCGCTATTGACGGTGAAAGCTGGCAAAGCATTGCTGATGCCCTGCCCGGTATCGCCCGTTATGCGCAGGAAGCCAAACCAACTACTTTCAGCCCATCACTGGCGGCCCGCCTGGAACTGGCACTCAAAACCGTCCGCGAAGCAAACGGCACTGAATCCGCCAGCGAACAGGTTTATCAGTTGGTTGGTGCCGGTACCAACACCATCGAATCCGTTCCGGCAGCCATTGCAATGGTGGAGCTGGCCGGAACCGACCCGAACCGCTGCGCAGTTTTATGCGCCAACCTGGGCGGCGATACAGACACCATTGGCGCAATGGCAACCGCCATTTGCGGCGCGTTGCACGGGGTACAGGCGATTAACCCGTCCTTTAAATCTGAACTCGACGCTGTTAATCAGCTCGATTTCACCAGGTATTGCGCTGCACTGTTGCGCTATCGGGAGCAAAGGGAGGATGTATGAATTCAGGTTTTGCCCACCAGCTTGAAACACTGCATGCCACACGCCCGCTTACTGTGCTGGGTGCAGCAGTCATTGACGTGATTGCGGACGCCTGGGCTTTACCGTGGAGCGGTTGCGATATCGAGCTAAAACAACAAGGGGTTAATATTGGTGGCTGTGCACTGAATATCGCCATCGCCCTGAAACGGCTGGGTATTGCCGCGCAAAATGCCCTGCCCGTGGGGCACGGTGTGTGGGCCGATATCATTCGCAACGCAATGGCAAAGCAGAGTCTTCATAGCGTGGTAGAAGCTGAAACGGGTGATAACGGTTGGTGCCTGGCACTTGTTGAGCCGGACGGCGAACGCACATTTATGTCCTTCAGTGGCGTAGAAAACCAGTGGCAACCAGCGTGGCTGGCTCAACTCGATGTGCCCCCAGGCAGCCTCGTTTATCTTTCCGGATATCAACTGGTATCGCCGTGCGGTGAACTGTTGACGACCTGGCTGGAAGGATTGCCGGATGTAACCGCGTTTATTGATTTCGGCCCGCGTCTTGCCGATATCTCTGATGCGCTGATGGCACGGATTATGGCCTGCCGCCCCGTAGTTTCGCTGAACCGCCAGGAAGCGCAGATTGCCGCCGGGCGCCTGGGTGTGGCGGAGGAACAACTGGGAGAGGCATGGCAGCAACGGTTTGCCTCTGCACTGATTGTTCGCCATGACAAAGAAGGAGCCACCTGGTACGACGGCACTGAATCGGGCTATGTTCCGGCATTTCAGGCAACCGTTGTGGATACTATCGGCGCAGGCGACAGCCATGCAGGCGGAACGCTGGCGGGCCTTGCCGCGGGTTGGACTCTGGCTGATTCAGTAAGGCTTGGCAACGCAGTGGCAGCCTGGGTTGTCAGCCATCGTGGCGGAGACTGCGCCCCAACGCGTGAGGAGTTACTCCTCGCACACAAAGACGTATAGATCGCTGCGGCAGTAGCTGATGCTGTACTCAACCGGCCGGTGTTGCTGGTCAAGCGCCACTTGCTTAATCACCAGCACCGGTATTTTGTCATCCATACTGATATGTTCCTGAAATTCGCTGTCCGGCATGCGGGCGCTGACGCGTGAGCGGGTGCGCTGAGGGAATATATTCTGGCTGCGAAAGTAGTCGTACAACGAGATACCAATCGCATCGGGATCATGGATTAACCCCGCCGGCACCCAGGACTCCTCAATTGACACCGCGTCTTCATCGACATAGCGAATACGCTTAAGCAAAAAAACATCGCTTTGCGGCGCAACCGACAACTGGCTGGCTACCTCTTCCGGGCATTTCACCACCCGTTTATTGACCCACAAAGTATTCGGTTTTTTACCACGCAACACCACCTGCTGAGAAAAACCGCGCGCCTCTTTCAGGGAATATTCAAAGATATTGTTGATTTGCGTGCCGTAACCACGAGCGCGGGTTACCACGCCCTCTTCTTCCAGCGCCTGCATCGCTTTGCGTACCGTGATCCGCGACACCCCGGTCAGCTGGCTCAGGTCTCGCTCACCTGGCAGGATATTGCCATGCTCCAGCAGGCCACTGCGCACCGCGTTTTTTACCGTTTCGGCAAATTTAAGGTACAGCGGCGTGTTGTCGGGCGCGGCAATCCGTTCATTAAGGTGAGCAATTAACCGGGTATGCGCTTGTTCCATCTCTGTTTTTCTCTGGCCGGGGTTTCATGCCAGTATACCCTAAATAATTCGAATTGCAGGAAGGTGGCAAGGAGTAACCCCCAGGTGCCTTGCAATAGTACGCAACGGGGGTGAAAGAGCACAGCCAACGCGCCTGCAACCTGAAATATGGCAGGTATTTACGGCTTACCACCACTCGTGAAAATGGTGAACCGGACCAATCCCGTGCCCCACTTCCAGCGTGTCGGCTTGCGCCAGCGCGGCAGAGAGCCAGCTTTTAGCCTGCTGCACCGTATCTGCCCAGGTGCTATGCCGTGGGCGTAACGCTGCAAGGGCGGCAGAGAGCGTGCAGCCTGTGCCATGGGTGTTTTTGGTCAGCACGCGCGGTGTACTAAAACGCCATTCGCCGTCACGGGTAAAGAGCCAGTCCGGGCTTTCCGCATCATCCAGATGCCCCCCTTTCATTAGCACTGCGCCGCACCCCATTGCCAGTAGCGCCTGCCCCTGTGCTTTCATTTCACCTTCAGTTTGCGCAGATGGCGCATTTAACAGTGCAGCGGCTTCTGGCAAGTTTGGGGTGATAAGCGCCACCTGCGGCAGCAATTTTTTACGCAGCGTCTCGACGGCAGAGGCAGAAAGAAGCGGGTCGCCGCTTTTGGCCAGCATCACCGTATCAAGAACCACGTTGTGGCTCTGATAGCGGCGCAGTTGCTCTGCAACCGCCTCCACGATGTCGGCCTCTGCCAGCATGCCGATTTTAGTGGAGTCAATACGCACATCACTGAGCACTGAATCCAGTTGCGCCGCGACAAAATCCGGCTCAATGCGGTAGACCGACTGCACGCCGCGTGTATTTTGAGCCACCAGTGCGGTTATCACCGAACACCCGTAAGCACCCAGCGCTGAGAACGTCTTCAAATCGGCCTGAATACCCGCGCCACCACTGGGATCTGTTCCGGCAATTGTCAGAGCATTAATTCTTTTCATGCCAGAGCCTCTTCACTGAGGTTCCACAAAGCATCCAGCATGGCCGGAACAAAACTGCCCGGGCCGTGGCTTGCTGCAACTGCACGCTCCCCGGCGCAAGACATAATCCGGCATGCGCCCGCCACATTGACCAGCCTGTCCCCCGGTAATGCGCAACTGGCAGCAACCACGGCAGAAAGCGCACACCCGGTGCCCACAACATATGTCATCAGTACATCGCCCCCGGGGACAGCCAGAGTGCGTTCGCCATCGGTGACATAATCCACCTCGCCTGTCACAGTAACAACAGCCCCGGTGCTACGGGCAAGGCGCATGGCTGCATCTATTGCCTGCTCTGCAGGCTGCAACGAATCCACCCCGCGCCCGCCTGTACCAGTACCTGCCAGCGCCATAATTTCTGAAGCATTGCCCCGTATAGCCGCCGGGTGTAATTCGCATGCCTGATGGGCAAAGGTGGTACGCAACTGCAACGCGCCCACCGCAACCGGGTCCAGCGCCCAGGGTTTACCCGCGTTATTGGCTGCATGAATCGCTGCCATCATGCCTGCCGCACGCGGTGTGGTGAGTGTGCCAACATTAATCAGTAAGGCATCTGCCAGCGCCGCGAATTGTGCAGCTTCCTGCTCGTCCGGCACCATCGCGGGGGACGCACGCAAAGCAAGCAAGGTATTGGCAGTAAAAGTTTGTACCACGTCATTGGTCAGGCAATGGACCAGTGGGCGGTGAGTATGGAAGTGTTGTAAAACATTGGCGGCTTGATTGCCGCACAGCAGGTCAGGTTGCATTACAGGCTCCTGTCCGGCGTGAAGAAGCGATACCGGACAGGTATCTGACTTCCCTACGCTGGCATTATCCAGATCAGGTATTACGGGTATTTCTCAGCCCATCTATGATGGGGCACCCCGAGTCATTTAGCGTAAATATCTATGCTGGTGCCAGATTAGAGGAAGAGGCTTGCTGACGCAAGCCCGCCCTCCTCGGGTATAGCTTCTTCACCTTAAAAATACAGCCGACACCTTTTTGCCCCATCCCGGACAACAAAAAAAGGGCGCTATGCCACTACGCTATGAGATTTGAGGGATGAGCCGATCACAAGTTTGACTTAGGGATGACTCATGCGCTATCCAAAACCTCAATAATAATGTGACAATAGGAGGCTAAAAAAACAACACAAGTACAGGACGTTATGAGTAACCACTTATTCCATAGAAGAACACATGTGGGTGGTAACTTCTCTGGCGGTTGAAGGCGCTAAATCTGCCAACAAACTACATTAAGGATGATTCATGGCAACTGGCTATTTTCTTCGCATCGGCGATAAAACCTCATGCGGCGGCAGCATCCTTTCAGGCTCTGTGCATCATAGCTTGGGCGATCTGCCAACAGCAAGGCATGGTGATAGTGTGTCATGCGGTAAAGATGGTAAAACATACAGCATCGCGGGTGGCATTCCCAATTACAGAATTCGTGGTGTTCCCGCTGCCGGAACATTACACAGCCATTCAACTTGTCCCTGCAATGCGAGGCTCATCACATCCCTACCTGGGGCCGAATATTGGGTAGAGGAAGAAAAAACAGTTAAAGCCGCCCCTGTTGTAGCTCCACTGGTAGCCTCTCCCCCAACTCCTGAACCTGCAAAGGTTGCAGAGCCTGAACAGCATGCACAGGTAGCTAAGAAGAAAGTAGCAACCAGGCGCGAACCTGTAGACGCCGGTTTTTGCGTACTCCCATACGGTGCTGAAACGAGAGCCTATGAGCCGTGGCTATTTGAAAATGAGCCACCAGCAGGAACACGCGAACTTTATCGGTCTTTGAACGGTGTAGATAAGGAGTACAAAGCCGGTTCTATTCTGCTTCTGGTTGATCCTGATAAGCAGGATGACAAACAAATTGCCCACATGAAAGCAGCAAAACAGCGCATTGATACAGCGCTGGAACCGCTGACACATGAGGAGGCTAACTTACTGCACAAGCATTACGCAACCATAGCTAATTTCACCAGCTATGCTGACACGGGAATTGGTCTTGCGGCTGATCCTGTTGGAAAATACTTTGATAATATTGAAAGAATTCTCAAAGAGATCCAGGAAAATTATAAAAATACGTACATGACACGAGGCGCATTAATCGGCGAACAGTTTTATGTAAGACGTAGCCAATTGTTTAAAGAGCTTGAATCCATACTCAAAGTCGGTTTCCTGAATAAGGCTATGAAATTCGGAGAGTATACCAAAATAAAAAATGCACTCGGCCTGTCCAGCAGTTCTATTACCCACAAATGGAATGAAACGGGGATCAGAGACATTGAAGGCTATGCTACCCACATCGAACGGGCAGCTAAATACGTAAAAGCAATGAAGTACACGGGTTATATGGGGATCGGCTTTAGCGCTCTTCACTCTCTTAATGAAATTCATGAGGCGTGTTCTATTGGTCGCGAAGCTGAATGTACTAAGAAAAAATATACTGAAATTGGTAGTTTTGCTTTGGGTACAGGTGGCGGTGTTCTCGCTGGTAGCGGCGCTATACCATTATGCGTCGCAATCGGTGTTGGTACTGCTGGTGTTGGCGGGCTTGTTTGTACCGTTATTGCAGGTGTTGGTTTAGGGTACGCTGGTAGCACGGTGGGGAGTGCTGTTGGGGAATTAGGTGGAGAACAGTTGTATGACGTTTTCGGCAATTAATTTTCTGATGATACATCGAGTTGAAATCGCTGGGATCTTTTTGATTCTCGGAATAATTAATTATGTTTCCTACGTGATTTATGACAAATTAGTCAAGAGAAAATTTATGACTCTCTGCTCACTATTTGTTGAAAAATTTGGTGCAAGACCAGCAGAAGTCTTAATTTATCAGAATGGGGGGGGCTTTTTCTCGTTTATGCGTGATGCATTCTTTATTAAAGCATTATACTTTAAAGAAAACTCATTCCATACGCGAGGAATGGATAATGAACAAATACGATTTATTAAATCACTTCCTAATCAGTACACCGATTGGTTACGTGTAAAAGTGCGACTTTCCATCGTCGGTATTATTTTACTGTTCATGATGCTAACAGTTTTCTATTTACCATCATTCATTTGACGGCGATAAAATAGCCAGGCTTCATGCCTGCCTATTTTATTCACTCCCAATCAATACCATCAATTACATAAAAAACTGAGGATTGCGAAACGTATGCAAATAGCGTTTAGTGATCCCTGCGATTTTCTCGTGTCAGAAAGTTTTCTGTAGATACAGAATGTTTCTCACCCACCCAACTATTGCCGAAGAGCAGACTCTATGACGAATCAAATGCAGTAACTGCAGTTGTCCGTAATCATCACGATAAGAGATACCTGGCTGAGCACTAAACGCAGCAAACACTTTGCCGACCTTAGTCATGTTTGTACCTTCCTCTTCTGAGGAAATCGGTTCTTGCCACTGGCGATCAAGGTCATCCCCCAAGTAAGTGTCAGGATAGCTGTCACCCTCTCTGAAAAAATACCTGACGGCGATGGAGTGACAATGACGCGAATTTCCCTTGAACGAAAAACCAGCATACTGGCTAAACTGATGTCATCAGGAACCAGAAGAACAAACATTTATAACCTCAGATGTACCATAACCTCAGATGCGGGTTTATCTGATAACGGCGAAAACGCCAGGCATGCCCAGCGTTGCTGGTCATACGAATATGTACAGCCAGTATTCAGGCTTTACCAACAAACCAGGGCATGTACACTAATGGTAGGCAGGAGCACTTTCTGCCTAAGGATGATGGAAACAGGTACAAAGTCATTTGATGTAGTAAAATAATCTATAAATCAGTTATAGCTCTATTATCCCCATGCGTATGGTCACTTTCTATTGTTAATTAGGAACATATCATGCTAGACCTCTGCTTAGGATACTTAAAAGAAAGGATGAACCAGTCAATAAAGAATGTTTTTGATTTATCAAATGATTTAGTAATTGTCTCACCACCCACAGACCTGGATGGTTCAAAATCACACGAAATACAAAACAAGGTCCTCATTTTCATTAGCAATATCGAAAAAGACGCATTTTCTAAAAGTTACCGGCCAGACAACAATAGCAACAGAACAACCCTCTCTTCGAGACCACTTTTTATCACGTTGACCGTGACTATCGCCGCGAACTTTAGCACGAGCCATTATTCAGATGGGTTAAAAGTGCTGTCACACTTACTGGCATTCTTCAACCGCAACAGCAATTTCACTCACCAGAACTCCCCCGATTTACCTGAAAGTATTGAACAAATTAACATGGAGCTGGAATCCATACCGGGTGAGCAATTAAACCATATGTGGGGAGTATTCGGCTCACACTACCTGCCATCATGCGTTTACCGGGTGAGAGCACTGGTGCCAGACAGTGAAGCCATTCTTTCCCAGGTGGGCAACATTCATATTTCCGATACAGATATCACCAAAAGGGATAGCTAAATGGCAGACTATCAATCCATCTTGTCCATTAAGGTACAGCATGAGTATTACAATTCATTTAAAGATGAGCTGGCACCTTTTGATATCATTGCAGATGAAAATACAGAAAATTTATTCAGGCAATACAGTATCCTGGCGAAGTCGAAACCAGGAACCATACAACTTGTAGTGGAAACAGAACTATTTAACGATTTAGCTGCTTTAACGGAAGAATTTAATCTGACATTTTATCTCGTAAGTACCGACTCCGTTGTCAGGAGCATTACCGAGATGCCGAATGCATTTGATATTGCTAATATAAATGCTGAATTTACTCAAAGCACCACTATGAAGATCAGCGTTGAGAATTGGATTAACAGCAGCCAATTACATGAAATCACACAGCATGATGGAACAACCATTTATAATAAAAACCTGATGGGGATACTTAGTATTCACATCCCCAAACAATTATTCAACTTAGATAAAAAGTCCATTATCCTGCAATTCAACACCGTTTCCACTTACTGGAAATACTATTTCTGCTCATTAAATACCAAATCCAGCATCAACATATCTGGAACATCTGGCATAGAAAGTGCGTTTACTGAACAAGACAATGAACGGATCCTGAATCAAACGGCACGGGTTTTTATTTCAGACAAAAGCATGCCATTAATGAAATCAGGTGCAGAATCATTTTCATTGTTAAGTGACAAGAAAACGATTATTAAGTCACTCCCTATTCCAGATGCAAATAATATCTCAACATTACTTGTTGACGGTAGCATGCGTTTAACTTCTCATATCTATGTGGTCTGTAACTAACATTTTTTATAACCAAAAATCATATAACACACACCAGAGAAAGCGGGTATTGAGGCAGTTCACACCATTGACACCAAATGGGCTCAACGCAGGAGCAACAACCATTTAACATAAAAATTATTATAACTAATTGTTTTTATTGATAATTCAATTACTAATTTGGTGTTATGGCTACAGAGTTATCTGCAATAGCCACCCCACAGGTAAAGTTCTGGCTGGAGCATGTAAATCTCGCCGCCAGCTAACATCCCCCCAGTAAAACCCGGCCAATATAGCCTGCCAGATAACAAAAGATGAATCTCAAGGAATATTGAAAAATACCAAAATCGTGCTTAGATTTAATTGTCAATCGGAGTTGACAGAAAACTGAGCAGACGCTATACCAAGATTGTCAATAGTAAAATAGTCTTAACTTGCCTGAATGCCTCTCTTAACAGTGTATTTCACAGTGTGTATTCCTGTGTGTTAATCGTTGGGCATGGTTGCCAATCAATTACATGAAGGTCCAAACTATGGCCGTAATGAAAACACCTGGCGTATATATTGTTGAGAAGAATGCATTTCCAAACTCCGTTGTGGAAGTTGCCACTGCGGTACCAGCATTTATTGGATATACAGAAAAGGCTGACAACGGTGGTAAATCCCTAAGTAATCAAGGATGGCGTATTACTTCGATGTCGGAATATCGCCAATATTTTGGTGGAGAACCCCAGCATACATTCGAAATAGCCGAGGTTCCCGAAAAACCTGACGCCGATACCCAGGAAGCATTTAAACAGGCAGGAAAAGCATACCAAATAACTCAGTCGAATACCCGCCATCACCTTTACTACAACATGTTACTTTTCTTTCAAAATGGTGGTGGCCCTTGTTATATCGTTTCAGTGGGTAGTTACGCCGATGATATTGATGCAGATGTATTAAAAGGCGGTATTTTACCTCTTATTAAAGAGGCTGAACCCACCATGCTGCTTATCCCTGAAGCAATCCAGTTGAAAGAAGACGACTGTATTAACGTCGAGCAAGCCATGCTGGGGCATTGTGGCGGGAAAATGAAAAACCGTGTTGCTATTTTAGATATCTGGAACGGTTACAAAGACCGCCAGCACCCTGATGGCGACTGTGTTGAAAATTTCCGTTCCAAACTTGGCATTAACTACCTCGATTATGCTTCTGCCTATTACCCCTGGCTCAATACATCAATTGTGCAAGACAGCGATGTGAGTTTTCGTAATGTCAGCAATATAGATAAACTGGTCGAACTACTGAATGCCGAAGTTGCTGCCATGTTCAGTGATTTGGATGGCCTTTCTCCGGAAGACCTCAGTACGGGAAGCAACAAATTAAGAGCAACACGCAAACAAGGCATGCTGGATGAAATAACTAAGCTGAGCGGTGCAATATCCAGCGCAGATGCCGTTCTGCTGCATAAAACTCTTTCAAACATGAGCCCGCTATACCAAACCATTATGGCGGACATTAAATTCCAGCAAAATATTCTGCCACCTTCCGCTGCCATGGCGGGTATCTATACCATGGTCGATAATTCGCGTGGAGTATGGAAGGCCCCGGCGAATGTCAGCGTGAATGCCGTCGTCTCGCCAACCGTAAATATCAGTGACGATGAACAAGAAGATTTAAATGTGACAACCCAGGGGAAATCGATAAATGCCATCAGGCCATTCATTGGCGAAGGTACATTAGTCTGGGGTGCAAGAACGCTGGATGGCAATAGCCTGGACTGGCGTTATATCAACGTCCGGCGCACGATGATCATGCTGGAAGAGTCAATTAAGCTCGCCTCAAAAGCCTATGTCTTTGAGCCCAATGTCGCCAACACCTGGGTGTCAATGGAAAGTATGCTGGGTAACTTCCTGTATGGGATCTGGAAACGTGGTGGTCTGGCCGGGGCAATTCCGGGTGATGCTTATAATGTGAGTGTCGGCCTGGGTAAGACAATGACTTCCAACGACATTTTGGAGGGTATTCTGCGGATTACCGTGCTGGTTGCGATTGTCCGGCCTGCGGAATTTATCGAAATAACCTTCCAGCAAAAAATGCAAGAATCGTAGATGTGCACCTGATGTCTGTATTTGGTTAGCATTCAATATCGGCAAATTCGGCAAATAATAACGTGGTTAGTTATTTAGGAGAGCCCCATGGCAGACGATGGTTCAGCACAATCCCAAACCGTATGGCCCATGCCCAAATTTCATTTTGAAGTGAAATGGGACGGTGGTGCCGGCGCAGGAATGGTTTCCGCATTTCAGGAAGTTTCAGGGCTTGATTCGGAAGCACAACCCATCGAATATCGCGCGGGTAATAGCCCGGTATTCTCAACCATAAAAATGCCCGGTTTGATAAAAAGCGGAAACGTCACACTTAAGAAAGGCATTTTTAAAAGTGATAATAAGTTCTACGAGTGGTATGCGAAGATCAAAATGAATACCATCGCGCGAACTGCCGTCACAATAAATTTGTTAGATGAAGGCGGCAAACCGGTAATGAGTTGGAAATTAAAAAATGCCTGGCCAACAAAAGTTACCGGTACTGACTTAAAATCCGATGGCAATGAAGTTGCGGTGGAAACCATTGAACTCGCCCATGAGGGATTAGAAATCTCCGTGTAATTTTTATAACTAAGCAGGGGCTTACTCGTCATTCAGAGGCAGGCTTATTTTCCCTAACGAGTGAATAGTGACATTATGGAACAAGCCATGGGTGAAACTCAGGGTAATGGCGAATGGCCTCTTCCTGCTTTCTACTTTAGTGTTTCTATCAGTGGGTGTGCTGGTGATACTGCTTTTCAGGAGGTTTCTGGTTTAGAATTCAGGATAGATACTGAAGAGTATTTTGAAGGTGGGAACAACCTAGTCTACCACTTACCAAAATCGATTAAAAACAGTAATCTGACATTAAAAAGAGCGGTAACTGATAAGACATCTAAGTTACTAACCTGGTGTCTGGGTATTTTAGATGATCAATTTTCCAAACCGATCCCAACGAAAAGCGTGTCGATCAATTTGCTGAATGAAAATGGCGTCACCTGTAAAAGCTGGACGGCATCAAATGCATACCCGGTAAAATTGAAGATGGAACCATTTAATTCAACAAAAAATGACATTGCAATTGAGGAAATTGAAATCTGTTTTAACCATCTGAAAAGGAACTTATAACTGTGCCATTAGAGATAAGACAGCTGGTCATCAAATCAAAAACAATAAGCGACAATAGTGAAGATGAGCATGCAGATACTGATTATCCGGATCAGGCTCCAGACCAGGGCCCGGTGGAGAAAAGTATCGTTTATCAGCTTATTGGTTCTTCTGACGAATTAAGAGAAAGGTGAGTGAATTACGTTGAGGGCATAGCGAATGGAAAGAATTATAATAAAATCAATCACATCAAAAGGAAGTGTCGCGCAGACATTCTCAGCCACGCTAAACCCTAATAGTGTTAAACATGTTTATGGTATTTCTTATACAAATACAGGGCTACAGCAACAGGGTGATATCTCGCCCAAAACGGCTTTTAAAGGATATCAAAGCGAAAAACTGGATTTCCAACTATTACTGGATGGAACCGGGGTTACGGGAAAGACAACGACCGCCACCGTACAGAAGCAACTTGCGACACTCAAGAAAGTAATTTACGCATATAATGGCGAACAGCATGAGCCCTACCCGGTAGTAATAACATGGGGATCATCGGTAAACTTTCGAGGCCGCTTAACATCTATAAATGTAGATTACTCACTTTTCGACTCCTCTGGTAATCCGTTACGTGCCACCGTAGCGCTGAGCTTTACTAAATTTTTAACTCAAAAAGAAAAACAGGCATTAAAGAAGCAATCATCGCCTGACTTGACACATATTATTGAATTTAAAGCCGGGGATACGCTCCCCATGCTGTGTTATAAAATTTATAATGACAGCAGTTATTACCTTGAGGTTGCGCGCGCCAATCACTTAATCAGTAGCAGGCAGATAGAGCCGGGCACCAAACTGTACTTTCCACCACTTGTGTAGCTATCAGGCTTATTATGGCAACGTCTCCTTCATCCAATAGTACTGGCGTAACAACCTATACCATTAAGGTTAATGGTAATGCAATTGACAGCTCCATCGGGATTATATCAATTCATATCCATTACCAAATCAATCATATTGCCTCCGCCGAGATAACTATTAGCGATGGTGATATCGCTTCACAGAAGTTTGAAATTAGCGATGCAGACACCTTTAAACCCGGCGCAACAATTTCTATTTCAGCAGGATACGCTTCTGTTGAAAATAATATTTTCGACGGGATTATTATCGGCCATGGCATCGAAATAGGCGCTGATAACAGCACATGCCTTAATATTGTGTGTAAAGACAAGGCCATTGCGATGACGATTGCCAAACATAGCCAATGTTTTCTCGCTAAATCGGACAGCAATATCATCAGCAGCCTGATTGCCAATTACTCCGGTCTGACAAGTTCTGTGGGAAGTATTACAGATACACATGCTGAACTGGTTCAGTTCAACAGCACTGACTGGGATTTTATTCTCACTCGCGCTGAGGCAAACGGCTTTGTTGTCACCAGCCAATCCAATAAAGTTACTGTCGATAAACCTTCGGTAAGTGGTTCTGCTGCGCTCGTGGTCACGTATGGAACTGATTTAATGTCATTTTCGGCAAAAGTAGACGCACGAAACCAATTGAGTTCCGTTACCGCAACCGCATGGGATTCAACCAAACAAGATATGGTTACAGGCAAAGGGCCGGTTCAGGCTATCGCAGGCCAGGGCAATTTTACCAGCCAGGATTTAGCTAACGTATTGGGCATTAGCGATTATACGTTGCAAACCGCATCAACCATCAGTTCAGACTCGCTCGCGAACTGGGCTAAGGGCCAGCAAGTGAAAGCAATGCTGAGCAAAGTACGGGGTAATGTCACTTTTCAGGGAAACGCCAGTGCCAAAATTGACAGCTTAATCGAACTTGCCGGGGTTGGAGAACGTTATAATGGAGCACATTATATTGGCGGCATTCACCACAATATTGAAAAGGGCCAGTGGATTACCACGGCAGAACTGGGGTTGTCACCCATGTGGTCTGCAGAGCACCGTGATATTGGTGCGCCTCCAGCCTCGGGGTATTTACCTCCGGTTGATGGCCTGCAAATTGGGGTGGTAACCAAATTAGATGAAGACCCTGATTCAAATTACCGTATTCAAATAAAAATACCCATATTAAATAGTGAAGCTAATTTAATTTGGGCTCGCTTAGCCACTTACTATGCTTCTTCTGGCTTCGGTAATTTTTTCATTCCTGAAGTGGGCGACGAGGTTATTGTTGGCTGTATCAATCAGGACCCGGGCAACCCGATTATTATTGGCTCGCTATACAGTAGTAAAAATAAGATGCCCGAGGAGCTTACAGCTGAAAACTATATCAAGAGCATCGTAACCAAAAGCAAGCTGAAAGTTATATTTGATGATGAAAATATAGTTATGACGCTACAAACACCAAATGGCAATTCCATCGTATTAAGCGATAAAGCTAAGTCAATCACGCTTACGGACCAGAACAGTAACTCGATAAGCTTAGGTGAAGGTGGTATCAGTATCACCAGTAGTAAGGATATCACTATTTCAGCCAAGAATTCTGTCAGCATTGAATCCACCAGTGACACGACTATCAAGGCCACTGGCGACGCAAAAATATCAGGCCTGAATGTTTCAGCACAGGCCAATACCGGATTAACTTTAAAAGGGAATGCAACGGCTGAGCTGTCCTGCTCGGGGATAACAACCATTAAAGGTGCACTGGTTAAAATTAATTAACTGTCTCTTATCGGAGTTCACTTATGCCTTTTGCAGCGAGAATTACCGACTTACAAATCTGCCCCATGGCAACCCCCGGGCTTCCTCCAGTGCCTCATGTTGGAGGCCCCATTATTGGCCCCGGAGTGCCAACAGTATTAATTGCCAACCTTCCGGCGGCAGTGCTGGGTGATAACTGCACCTGCGTGGGGCCACCATCTACCATTATTAAAGGTTCAGCCACCGTAATGATTGGCGGTAAACCTGCTGCACGCATGGGAGACACAACAGACCATGGGGGAACCATCACGTTAGGGTGCCCCACTGTCATTATTGGCGGTTAATCCCTCCAAAAGGATGCATGTAATTTATGGCAAACGACAATGCGTTTTTAGGGACTGGCTGGGCATTTCCACCCAGATTCGATGGCCCGAATCATGACGTGGTCATGAGCTCTGATATTGAGGATATTGAACAGAGCTTAACAATTTTACTCTCCACAACTCCCGGAGAGCGGCCGATGGTGCCCGATTTTGGCTGCCGAATTAACCAGTTTGTATTTGAAGAGCTCACGCAGACGGTCCTGACCCAGATGGAGTCTGAAATTCGTCTGGCAATTTTATTTTTCGAATCACGTATCAATGTAGAAGACATCTATATTTTACCAGAACAGATTTCGGGAAAATTACTCATTCAAATAGATTTCAGTGTTATCACCACCAATACGCGCAGCAACATGGTTTATCCATTCTATTTAAACGAAGGCACGTTGATATCATCTCAATTACTGCCGCTACCTGATGAATGGGATAAAGCATAATGACATCCCGACAGCAACGGCTGGATGATGCGATTAATTCATCTATCGTTAAACCACACGAGCTCAGTTTTGAACAGTTAATTTCCTGGGCGCAACAATTTGCTCAGCAGTTACCCTTTCGGAACTTGCAGGACCAGATTGAGGGTGACTGGGGAAGCTTATTTCAAAAAAATGAAATTGTAGTGTGTGCAGCGATATCAACCAGCAGTACCCGGCAGATTCAGGCGCAGTTTAAAGAAGCTATGGGCCAGAGTGAAGTCGTTACCGCTGAATTTTTGTTTCTCCTGCTAAAACGGCTACAGGCATGGTATCAGCACCTGCCTTCAACCCCAGAGACAGCTTACCAGTTCAGGTACTATTTACTGCATGAATATCAATATCACCTTTCATTGCCACTCAGCCTGATGATTAGCCGGTTGCCAGAGCAATTCAGGCACAATGTGCAGGAGCTCGATGAGCTATGGAAGCTTGACCAACAAAAGTTAGCCACCGCATCGCGCGCATTACAACACGATAGTTTTATTGACCACATGCGGCATTGTTTTGCAAAAATAGTCTATGTCATTAAACAAATAAAAAAGCACAGCCAGAAGGTATTACAAACCGCATTAATGCATCAAGAGAATGACCCACAACAGGCACTCTACTTTTCTTTCCTGAAACTATTTAAACTGGCTCAGCAAAAACTCAATACTTTTACTGAAAGGCATCTTCAGTTCTATTACCAACGTGTTCTGCAACAAGAAAAAAAACCTGCAGAAGATAACTCCATATATCTAAAGCTGTCATTAAACAACCAAACTAAAAATACGATTAAGTTTGATCGCGGTGCCGAATTCAGCCCTGGTGATGCACCGGACTTTAGCCCAATCATTTATCGCAGTAGCTACCCAATTGAGATTACCAATGCAGAAGTATCGCATATTTTCAACCTCACATTACAGCGTGACCCACTGGTTTCGCCAGAGAAAGAAACTGGTTTAGTATGCGGAGTCAGTGGGCAAAAGCTGCAGATAACGGCTAATGCAACAGGTGAAAACTTCCCTGGAGAGCAACTTTTTAATATTTTTAACAATAAACACAAACAAGAGAACAGTACCCAGCTGATGGGGCTTATTATCACTGACCCAATATTATCAATGCAACAAGGGAACCGAACTATTAATATCGTAGTTCATCTCAAAGAGGTGCGTTCAAACATTGTTGCTCAAGAATTACTGGCAGTTAGTGATAACGTTACTGGAGCATTAACGAGAGCATTTAGTCTGTTACTCACCGTACATGCCCATTTATTCGAAGACTGGGCAACCCGGGTAAACGCCAGTGACCTGGCAAAACAGGTTTCAGCAGAACAACTCAATGAATTGCAAAAATTAAAACCACCGCAACGAATTTGGCTGGCGTATAAATTATTTTACTTACAATTAGTGCAATTTATTTGCTCAACTCCTGATAAAGGCGAGCAATATGGCTTAGCTAAAATTGATTTCCTGTTTCGTGTTATTGGTCAGATAACCAGCCGGCGCTGCCTTTACAATGTTCGCTGGTTAACTGAAGCTGATATCAACGGGATCCTCACTGCTATAGAGCCGCAGTTTACCGAAGATCCCACTGCTTATACTACGATAAAAGAGCTGCTCAGTTACTCCACCATTGCCGCTTTTTATCAACTCTTTCAGGGTGTTTTTCAGATTGAAGTTACCACCGAAAATGGTTGGAAAATGCTCACTGACGTTGAGATTCACCCTTGTGAATCACATGAATGCAAAATCGGGCTAAAGATAAAATGCAATATTGATACTGGCTTCACGCCCATCATTCCTGTGGATGCCCACCTGCCACACAGTGCATCGCTCAAAATAACACTAAAACGGCAAAGTAATTGTTTCCCCTACGCGATATTCCGTGATTTTGAGTTATCAAAACTCGCGATGACAACTCAAGTGAAAGGCGTCACGCAGATGCAACTGTTTAACCCAGAGGGGCAAGTGGACTCCGCTCAGCCCTTTTTCTTGTTTGGGTCACTCCCGTATATTGATGCTTATGCGGTCATTGCTAATGAGGAGATTGCCAGAAAAACTGTCAACCAATTATCTTTGCACCTTAACTGGGGAGACCTGCCGCGCGGTTCAGATGGCTTTCAGCAGTACTATGCTCAGTACCCTTACCACTACACCAATGCAAGTTTCCAGGTAACCCCGGAAGTGCTCAAAAATGGGCAATGGACTGAGTTCGGCCCCACTCAACTGCCATTATTTACCCCCGTGAGTGGTGTGCTTCAACATGGCAGAGTGTTTCGGTTTACTAACATGGATAACTGTTACACACCCGTTACCCATAGCTGGCCAAAAACACCCTATAGTAATCAGTCTGGCTTACGTAACGGGCTATTTAAATTAAGGCTGACTGGCCCAGAACCCGCATTTGGCCATAAAGATTATGCCCCTTTATTGAGTGACACGCTGACTTACAATGTCACAAAGAAACGTAAAAAATTAATACCCAACCCACCTTACACTCCATTAGTCACCCATATATCTGTCGACTATTCGGCAGAGTCAACAATTGACTTAATCAGTGCCAGCGACGATAACTCAATGCAAAGTAAAGTTGTCCACTTGCATCCTTTTGGCGAAAGGGTCATTTACCCACGAGCACAAACTCGCCAGCTCATGTGGCCACGATTCTTTCCCAATTATCAGGAAGACAGCCATTGTTTTATTGGCATCACCGCTACAGAACTGTCTGGTTATTTAAATCTGTTCTTTGTATTTGACGGAAGCTCAAAACTACTGATGCCTTTTCCGTCAACTGCCTATATTTGGTATTACCTGGTTGATAATGAATGGCATGCATTTAACCCCAACCAGATTATTCACGATACTACTCTCAATTTTCTTACTACAGGTATTGTTACCTTAGATATCCCGGGCGAAATTAACACCGAGCACACCGTGATGCCATCGGGCCTGTTTTGGTTACGTGTGAGTACTAATAAAGGGGTTGACCATTACCCTGACTGCCTGCATGTTGCAACGCATGTGGTGACCGTGACAGGCAAAGGCGCGCCGCTGTCTGCCGACGGTGCCACTGTCTTACCTTTTTCTGCATGGCGTAGCACACCACGCAAGGCCAATTTGGCAACCATTGCCCAATTGAATGCGCTGACAAAAATTCCCGAAACAGAAAGTGACTACGCATTTCAGGTACGCGTAAGTGAAAGTTTGCGTCACAAAGGGAAAGCCTTAACGCCATGGGATTACGAACATCTGGTTCTGGAAAACTTCCCGGAAGTAGGTTCCGTACACTGTTTTCCCACCCGGACTTTTTCTTCCCAGGACCCGGTACCCGGGCACGTACTCGTCATCGTCACCCCTTTACACACCACGTGCGACCACTCGCCTTGTATACCAAAGCAGCTGGATTCTTCTTACCTTCTCAATATCCGGCGTTTCCTGCTCGCCATCTCGCGCCCGCAAGTACAAATAGAAGTACGTAATCCTGGTTACGAAAAAATCCAGATTAGATGCAAAGTCGCCTTAAAAGACGGTGTGAATCATGGCCCCGTATTGCGGCAACTGGAATATGCCATAAAAACGCAATTATGCCCCTGGGAACCGAATACGCTTAATACTGGTTTAGGATTCAGCTTATCGCTTGAAAAACTGAGTGCTTTTATTCGCAGGCAAGAAGATGTTGTTGAAGTTAGCGCATTATCGGCGCTGAAGATCAGTGTGGATGACGACGCTGACTATACGTTGCTGGACAGTGCGGTAAATAGCCACCCCATCAGCGCGGCTTATCCCTGGTATTTACTGATTCCCGTGGAGCATCACTTCATTCAAATTTCCCCCGATAACCTTATTCACGACCCCGTGGCCGTTGGCATTGGGGAGTTGGTAATCGGCGAGCAGTTTATTGTCAGTACATCAACGGCTGCGAATCAAAAAGGGACGAAAAAATAATGTCAAAACGTAATCGAAGTACGCTTAAGAACTATTTTCGTCATGGGACAATGCCGTCAGCGGAGCATTTTTCTGATCTGATTGATTCCTGTGTTAACCAAATTGATGAAGGGTTTATCAAGCCCCCTGAAACGGGGCTTCAGCTCAGAGCATTAGACCAGGAACATCTGCTGAGCTTCTATCAGCAAAATAGCCCTGACACACCGCTATGGCATGTTGGGTTTGCCCCTCAGGATATTAATCTGCAAATTTTCGCCAACCCACAGGCAGATATCACGGACGATAACCCGGACAATACTGCGCCTGTGCAGGCTATCAACCTGGCTTTAACACCCAAAGGCAATGTGGGAGTCAATACAGCCACGCCGAAACAAACGCTCGATGTCAATGGCACAGTGGCCTCTCAAGGCCGGATGGGCGCCACGTTTATTGAAACCCCCGTGCCTGCCGATGGCGAATGGCACGATATTACTCCTGAGCTGGAGGGGTGCCATATGTTAGAAGTGGTGGCGGGCATTGGTATCCGCCACAGTGGGCGTTATGCCCTGGCTCATGCTGTCGCCATTAATACCTGTGCGCCTAACAAGCACTGGTGGCAATTTCGGGATAAAAACCCCATTCATATGACTCAGGCTTACTTTCAGTCTTCTGCAGATAAGATTCAACTGCGCTGGCGGCAAAAGAACCATAAAGGCACTGTGCGCCCCTATTTTTTACAAATCCGCACCAATACCTCTTTTGGTGAGAACCAAATTATCCAGTACCACATTACGCACTTATGGAATGACCCATTTATGCAGCACTGCCAACAAACGGCTGTGGAGGAATAATCTGACGCATGTCTAAGACTATTTCGAAAAAACGCCATGGTGATAACACGAATAGTTTTGAACATCTGTATCAACTTGGCCTAACGTATATTCAGCAGCTGAGTGGTCATATTTGGACTGACTACAATACGCATGATCCAGGTATGACTATCCTGGAGCAGGTCTGCTATACCCTGACGGACCTGATTTACCGATGCGAATTTGATGTCGCGGACTACCTGAGCGACACATCCGGAAATATTGATTACCCGACGCATGGGTTAGCGTTAGCGCAAGACATCATTCCGGCCTGCCCGCAGCAGCCTGATGAGTATGAAGCATGGTTATTAACCCGGCTTCCCGAACTCGACAAAGTGTGGTTTCGCTGGTGTGAAAACGCCCCGGGGCTGGGTATTTACACGATTAACGCCCAACTTAACCACTTTTACGCGTTAAGTCAGTTCCGTTCAGATTCCGGCAGCCATTCGGTTTACACCCAGCAGCATGCCGCCATCAGCCATATTCGCCGGGAGTTCTACCGTGTTCGCGCGCCGGGTGAAGACCTTGCCGATATTGAGTTAACCGGGCAGCGCCCCCTGGCACTCACTGCGACCATTCATATTAGTGACGATGTTACCGATGTCACCTGGCTTACTGCCAACCTCTACCACCGCATCAGCCTGTGGCTGGAATCGACTGCCCAGAACACACCCGTATATGTAATTAAAGAAGCGCTTCTCGCTGAAGATGGTATTCAACAAATCGGGCAACTGCAATTTACCCAATACAATGATAATACGGGCCGGGGTGCGCCTGTTCCTGTTGATAATATTGCACCCTTTTCTTATTTGAAACTGCCGGAATCTTCGGCCGATTCTGGCATTGAAATAATCCAGTTTCAGCACCCGGTTGACATCGATTACGCTGATCTGGCTATTCAAATCGAGCAGATCCAATACCTGCGGCGAGCAGAACGGCTCAACACCACCAACGCGCCCACTTTGCCGGAGGGCCGCTATTTTGATTTCAGCCGTTATGAATCAGTCCAAACCCTCTTCCCCAGAAACTACCACCTGGCACCGGGGATACCGAATCATTACAACGCGCAACAACAAGCTCAACGCCATCAGTTACGCAGTTTTTTACTGCTGTTTGACCAACTCATGGCCAATTTTTGTGACGACATAGCGGGATTAAACACACTGTTTTCTTTGTCATTAGACTCAGAAGCAACCTACCACACGCATCTGTTACAAGATGATGAATTTCATAATATTGACCAGCATTATCCGCCAAATGCCAGTGCCAGGCTTGAACGCCTGCGCGCAAAATTTGATGATTACCCGGAAAGAAAAAACCGCATTTTTAATTATTTTCTTGCTCTTTATAGTGAGCGTTTTCCGGATTTTTTACACCGCCAGTTTAACCCTTATTTTTCTGCCGAAGCGGTGGAAAAACAGCTGCTGAAATATAAACAAGCTTTTATCCGGAATATAACCACGATGACTAATGGCCGGGGCCTTGGTGATAATTTGCTCCAGCCTGAACACCAGGGGGGTTACAGCCAACGCCTTTCATTACTCCTTGGGCTGTTTCCCCACACGCTTTCACCCCTGGGTTACACCCATGCCATTACTCAGCATGCACTGAATCTGGTACCCAATGAACCCTGGATCCAGAGCGATATTGGCAAAAAAGTCATGCCATTGCTCACCCCCGAAATACTGGCAAACCTGCAACCTGTAGCGGATAACCACACAGAAGAAGGTGTGGATGAGGAGCAGGCCCGGAAAATTAAGTTAGCCATGACCCTGTTCAGTGCGCAGACACTGCCCGAAGTATTGCTGCAATTGGGTATTGATAACCGCAGGTACCGCCTGCTTCACCGCGAAGAGCACGACGATTACCAACTGTTTTTTAATGCCAACAGTGAAGAACCGCGCCAGTGGTTATATATTGCCAGCCATAATAACAAACAACAGCTCACTCAGTTTTGCCACCAACTACAACGCTGGCTGATTCAGTTAAACCAAAACAGTGAAGGGCTGTATGTTGTCGAACCTATTTTGCTGCGTACACAGGAAAATAACGCGTCATGGAGCGATTATGCCAACCGGATAACAATTGTATTTCCCGGTTACACCGCTCGCTTTACTAACCCGAAGTTTCGGGAACAGGTTGGGCAATTAGTTATTGAAAATACCCCGGCACACCTGCTGGTTCAATGCCAGTGGCTTGATTTCTCTGCTTTTAGCCAATTTGAAACCCTGTATACCAAATGGCGGCAAGCTAAATCCAATGCATTGCAACGCCGGGACAACCAGCCAGAATGTGATGCCATTGCTACACAGTTATACCCGCTGATTCAACCCCCTCAAGCTGCAACAAATGAGGCGTTGAAAACATGAACCAATTACACAAGATTAACCAGGCCAGTATCGAATTCGACTTCACTGAATTTTCTGATGCGGAGACTTTTGAGTTGCGCGCCGCTCAGTGGGTCACTCAACAATTACTTCCAGTAATGGAAACTACCTTCGACGATATGTGCCCTGAGCACCAAACCCTGGTTATCGACACATTAACGCTCGACCTCGGTGAATTTAACTCAACAACGTTTTACACACAGGCGCCAGAAAAACTCAAATATGTGCTGCAAGAAAAGCTGCGTGATCTGTTGCAAACAGCCACACAGCTTCACTCCGGGCCATGGGTCACTGGTGCCAACGCCGTAAATGAACAGGCTCACCGTGAGCCCAATAAGATGGTGGTGTTAAGCCAGCAGCAACAGCGCTGGAGTGTACTCTGGCAGTTTCTCACCACAGGCATTCTGCCGTGGACAGCTCAGGGTGAACAGCCGCAGGAGTATCCTGGTTTAGCTAATGAATTGACGGGCCATATCGCACAATTAATTCATGCACTCAATAATACGCCCCAGCCTGAACAGATATTACGCCGGGTGGTACTGCAATTTTCCGACGCCTGCATTGCAGCCTTATTTGCGTCGTTAACCACTGCGTATCAGTGGGAAGTAATGACGCTTTTATTAACACACCCCAAAAGCCAGTCAGGTGAATTACACACTCGCCTGGCGCAGGCCTGGTACGCTCAATTTATCCGGTTATTAGCGCAGCACAATTTAGCGCCTCTTCGCCCCCACTGGGCAAACATTATTCGCCAGTTTGCCCCACAACTGATTAACGCCCTCTGGCAACGCCACACAGACAGCCAACTGCCCGGCAACCTGGTGCGCGATATGAATGAAACCGAGCGCCTGCTGCTGCTTAGTGTGCTGACACCGCAAGAATACCCATTTCTGGCCGCAATATTGCGAACGCCTGATTTGTGGAAGCAAACAAACCAGCCCGCAGGCAGGCAGGCACTGCCCACGGTAACGCAGGCAACAGACTCAGATGAGCCCATTGCCACATTACCCCCATCACAAATTCACCAGCAGGTGTGGCTTTTTACGCTGCACTACCTGCTGGTTGACCGTGGCAGTGCATTCAATCGCCAAAGCTATATGTCCGGGCTGATTATTCATATGGCAAACAGACAAAATCAAACTGCAGACACCCTGCTGGCGTCGTTGATTGCTGCAATAAACAACACCACCACAGGCAGCACACTGCAAGGGCAACTACTGGATTTACTCCTGACCATTCAGCCGACGATTACTTCCCAAAGCATGTTAAAAACGCCGGAACCCGCCGAAGCGGTTTTGCCCATTGCCGGGATTAATGAGACCGCCACTGAGCACGCAAACCCGCCAATACCCGCTGACCAGTTGCGCCATATAAACGAACTGGTGGTTGCTCTTTGTTCAGGTACTGAAAACCAACTTATGCAATTTTGGCCAGGCAATTCGCAGGCATTTGCGGCCTTACTACGCTGGTGCGGCCAACTTGATAATGTACGCCGCCACTGGTCTGAAACGTACACGGATAAAACCTTACTGGCGTTAGTGGACGTGCTGGATCCCCTTGCCACTCTGGCGATACGCATTCTGGTCGTGGAAAAACGCCTGTTGGCGGTAAGTAAACCAACCGCCGCACCAGAGCGTGCTGCAGCTGTTCGTTTATGGCGCTATACCTTCGCGTTTCTTATTGTGGAAAAAGGTGGTGCGTTTAACCACAAGAGTTATCTCCAGTACGTAATACAGCGGATGGCAGCCCGGCTGAATGTTTCTTATACCAGCCTGTTAGATGCAATGCTGGCAAACACAGCCACTGCCGGTGATTTCTTTCTGCCGGGTACCACAATGCGCAGCGCCCTGGAAGAGCTTGCTGTGGCAGCGCACCCGCAAACAACAGATAACAGTGGCGAGTATTCCCTTCCCCTGCTTTCTCAGCCGTACGCATCAGTGTGGCCAGGTGCACTCTCTGTTACACAGCTGGCTGAAATTGAAGACATCATCGCTACGCTGCAACAAAGCGGGCAACCCTTGTCGGGTAGCCATATTGACCAGTGGCGGCATGATTATGGCCAGCACCTGCCGCAGATTATTCGCCAGCAAGGGCGCTCCCTGCCATTGTTGAAACACTGGGTCACTCATTTTGCTGATTCAGCCTTATTCACCATTACCGCCCTCCTCAACCCTCGTGCCTCCGGGGCAGTGCGCAGGCTTATTGATGAGAGCCAAACAATAGGCACTGCCATTCATCTGGCGTCAGGCCAGGCTGGCTCAACCAATGCCCGCAACGCACTATGGGAGTTAACGCTACATTATTTAATTAGCCGCCGCGGCAGTGAGTTTAATCAGTACCAATTTTTACTCAGCATCACTGAGCAGCTTGCAACCCGTTACCAAATTAATGCTGAGGTATTAATTCAACAATGGCTGCACCTGAGTGGTAGTGGTTTCTTGTGGCGCCAACAGTTGATTGCGCTTACCACTCATCACAATCCCCCTTCTGCAACTGCTCCCCAGTTGCTTGGTGAGATTCAGGCTGCCACTCAAACGGTATTAAGTGAGCAACAAAAAACCCTGTTACAACACTATGCCGCCATTAACGCCACTGGGCTGGCAACACAATTGCAAACCTGGAATACAGCACAGCTGGCGCGCATGGTAAGCCTCATGCAACCCCAGTTAAGTGAGCGTGTCATTGTTCTGCTGCCTTTGCTGCTGTCCATCGTTCATGAATTTAAACTGGCCCCCCAGTGGTTTTATCAACTGCTGTTGAGTACCGACTGCCCCACAACACCAGAGCAATGGTTGCAACGGTTATGGCACCAGATAAACAAATACAAGACATCACAAGACCTGGCGCATTATCACCACCTGGTACAGTGCGTGCTCAGCAGCAATGACATTCATCATGGCCTGGTTGAACGCCGGCGCTGGTTATACAGCATTGCTCCCGAAGAAGACATTCTGGATAAGCTACAACAGTGGCTGGATGGTAAAGCGGCAGTTCCTGAACAGGCTTTGCTGGCCTGCCTGGCGTCTTCTGCTGCACGGCAGCAGCCTTTAATACCCTGGTTACAGCGCATGCTTACCAACCCGCGTGCGCTTCAACGCTGGCTTGATGCGTTGGCACCTGAAACACACCAGGCGCTGTTGTTACCCACGGTAACCAGTACCACGCTCTCATTACTGGCGCTACGCCATGCATTTGGCCAACTTTTTGAATCCCCAAAACAGGGAGAACGGCTGTTCTGGCAAACGCTTTATCGCCAGTTGTGGTTTAAAGGTGTTGCACTGTCCGGCAGCGCATTAATGAACCACTTACTCAGCGAGTTAAACCAATTATGGCTCGCTCATACCGCACTGGGGAAAGCATCACCGGGCCCCAAAGTTGCTGTTCTGGTTGAGCGTTTATTGCCGTTGGTATCGTCTGCATCTTTACAAAAGGCATTAACGAAAATTGCACACCAGAGTGAGCCGCGCCAACCAGAAACACGCCCTTTTCTGGCACAATTAAATCACCAGCAACCTGAGATAAAACAGCTGGTTGATTCTCTGGAAATACCCGGCAACGAGGTGAAGGAAGTAAGCCCGGGCCTTCCCTGGAAAAAACCGCAGGAAGACGCTCAGGCGAGCCAGGAGCCGGTTACCATACACAATGCGGGGTTAGTGATTGCATCGACCTGGATCCCGATTTTATTTCAGCGCTTAGCGCTTACTGACGGGAATAAATTTGTTGATATTCAGGCCCAATATCAGGGGCTGTTCTGCCTGCAATGGATGGCAAACCATACCAACAGCGCGCCTGAATACCAGTTACTGCTGAATAAAGTTTTGTGTGGTATTGCGCCTTCCTGGCCTGTACCGCAACAAGTCCCTTTACCGGATGGGGCTGAAACCGTTATCGACGGCTTGCTCACCGCCATCATTGCCCACTGGAAAGCTTTAGGAAACACCTCGATAAGTGGGTTGCAATCCACCTTTATTCAACGTGAAGGCCTGCTCACTTTCACCCCCAAACACTGGCAACTGAATATCATCCCAGGCACGTTCGACATGCTGCTCGACCACCTGCCCTGGCGTTTTCAGACCATTAAATACCCCTGGATGAACAAACCTGTGTTTGTTTCATGGCGTTAAGGACGAAAACAATGATAAACCCTGAATTCAGTCTGTTATCACTTATTCGTAAACCGGTACAACAGTTCTCCAGGCGTGTTCCTTTCTGGTTATTGTGCTTCGGGTTGTATGTCGGGCTGCCCGGTGGCCTCCCCATGCCCGGTTACTCCGCCCAAAGCAACCTGCTCGAGCCGATAAAGGCATATAAAACATGCAGCCAGCAGTTAACACCGAGTGACGACCGCTACCTGGGAAGAGTGATCCAAACCCAGCTTGCGTCGCTTTATCAAAATAATGAGGACTTTCAGGCGCAACTGAAAAAGAACAGCAGGCCGCTCACTGATGGCATTGTTGGCCCAACAACCCGCTACTGGCTGGATTATTTCTGTGGTGAATTTGCGTTCAGCGCGCCTGCTTCATCTACCAACCAGCACCAGTATTTTATTGAATCATTGCTGATTGACTTAAGCCGTGCTGCCCAACTAAATACGTTATTCCCAACATGGCGCACCGCAATAAAACCGCCGGAACTGCTCCACTTAACATCTGCCGAAATAGTAAAAAGGCTCTCACTGAGCACATCAAATACCGATAACGGCAGCGGGACATCCATCCCCGCAACCACGCCGGGCACAGACAGACCAGACAGTGATACCGAAGCCTATTATTATCAACTGACAGAAAATGATTTTGCCAGCCTGGCGTTACGCCAGACCGTGCTGGAAGAATTTGCAAAATTAGAAAAGCAACAGTTTGACCAGCGCAGCCAGCTTTATAATCAACTCAGCGGGTTATTTACTCAGCTGAATATTCCCATCACCCCACAACTGAATCTCGATAACTTAATTGATTCTTACACCATAGAGATCCACCAACCCAGTACCACGGCAACAACCAGTACCAGCACCAGCCAAATTACGAACAGTGTTAATAATGATGCCAGCACCGGCAATAATGACACCAACGCCGGGACTACGGGTACCAATACAGATAATAAGAACACCAGTGAAAACAACGCTGCCAGTAATCCAGACAGTGTAAATACTGATAACAGCCAGACCAGTCCAGATAACCAGGACAGCACCACACCTAATACATCAAATCAGGTGGTGGAAACCAGCACGCAAAGTAATACCGAAACAACAGCGCAACAGTTAGTGTGGCAGGTCAATGCGGATGAGCTCAGTAAAACCATTAAACAGGCAGGTATTACCACATTATCTAAAGATGAATTAAAAGCACTGGCACCACTGCAGGATGAAGTCTTCCCCAGCCTTTACTTAATGCAAATGGCAGTAAAAGAATCTGGTATCTCACCTGCTATCTTGCAGGATAAAGGCGTCTTTACTCTGGCAAGGAAAACCGGCCTTAGCCCTGTCCATGCAGTTCCCGTGCAGTGGGTGGCTCCCCCGGACTGCGATTGCCAGGACAGTGTCCGGTCGGTATTTAACGTGGGTACCTTTTACGGTTTTTACCCGTACTGGCAACATTTAGGTAAAGGGCAAACCCTTGATTTCAGCCGGTTAGACCGCATTGGTTATATTGGTGCAGTGATGAAACCTGAATTGAATGGCAACACGTTAGTTTTGCCACAAAACTGGTTAGCCGACCCGAGGTTTAGTCAATTTATTCAGACGTCCCACCGCTATCGCACTAAACTCGACCTGGTGGTGACCACGCCACGGAACCTGTCCACTAAACAACTGACCGGGCTGTTCACGGATGACATGGTGAAACGCCTGGTCGAATCCGTCACCACCCCAATGGATAAATATTTAATTAATAATGTACAACCCTGGATAAGTTTTGGCGCCGAATCTGTTCCTGCTATGGCAGATGGTATAACTTTGGATATCGACCTTTCTGTGTTAAACACTCCGGAAAGCCAGCAGGCCTTCTTTTCGTTCCTGAATAAGCTTAAGATTGCATTACGCCAGAGTTACCAGCCTAAATCTGTCGCCAGTGACTTAGATGGCCCCGCCCAAAGCAGCGATGAATATTATTTAAATATTGTTGTTCCCATTAGTGATATGGTGGCATCAAATAATGGTTTTTACAGCTTTCAAAACATCGATACCTTATCACAACTGACCAATCTCCTGATTGCCCGGCCGGGTTCACCGGTAACCAGTGACGACGCTTACAATGGGATAAAGCAAATCAAGGAACTGCAGCGCTGGTTGAGTGACCAGAAAAACCAGTCAGAAGTGCAGCAGGTTTATAAACGGCTGGTTCCGATGTTGATAACTGAAGATAACCGCAACCAAACACCAGAGCTGACTCAGCTGGTTAATCTTTCAAGCTGGAGCTTCCTGGGCGCAGCTTACTGGCCACTGCCATTAAGCGAAACCAATGAGAAACTGATTGAAAAAACCTTCTTCCCGGCGGCCAAACAATACCCGAAACCCATTAACCAACTGCTCAATGGCATTAACAGCCTGTTAAACTGGTTTTGTATTTATCGCCTGGAGCTGAGGGCCGGTTTATTTGTGTCATTTATGTTTATTCTGGGTTTCCTGGTTGCCTGTATTTGGTGTTTCCCACTGAGAAAACACCTGAGCCGCGTGCCATTTGTTGCTCTGACATCAATATCTATCAGTGGGTTAATGCTGGTATTCGTGGCCGACCCGGCATTCCAAAATTACCAGGGACCGATTATGTTAGTCTCTATCGTGGTGATTGGCTGGATATTATTCGCGGTGCGGATGGTAAGGAAGGAAGGGGATAAGCCTTAGTAGCTTTAGCCATGCGATATTAAGTGCTGTTCAGTATCATAGTACTGAACAGCACCTGATATTTTTCCTGGTTAAGGATATCTTTTATATGTTATTTCTGTATTATTGAAATCTGTGTTTACAGCTGCCTGCAAGGGGTATTTTTGGTACTTTTCTTGTTGTATTTTTAACCAAATCTACATTTCAATTGAGTTTTCATGTCATGTTTCACCACTGCATACACAGCGAATTAGTTTCATTATTAAAAATCAGGATTAAGCCATGCTTAATCAGTTTGTCTATTTAAAATTCTTATTGCTGCATTTTACCAACTACGGAATTAATAATTCTACAGCGTGTTTTAGATTATAATTACTGAGATCCTTTATTTAGGATTTCCAAACTCAAGCTTTTTCCCCCATCTTGATTCAATAAATGATTCTTCATTATTATAACTAATACTTCCATCTTTGTTTTTGGTACCAGGTACTCCTCTTTGTTTCTGGTATCGTATTGTTAGTGGGTGCTCAGTATTTGCGATGCCATATCCACTGTCATAATTACCTGACGAAAAGGCCTGTCCCATATACCCACCGATTGTCGCTTGAGGTGCCATATTCTTCTTGAAAAATTTATCATCTTTCATCGCTTGTTGAAAATCATAAAGCATTGAACCTTTTCCTGCCTTCTTATCTTCATCAATCACTGGTTCTGCAGTATGGCACCCTTCAAGAATTATCCTGCCAACAAACTGTTCTCCTTTATATTTATTGGAAAATTTCTGCAATATACTTTTTACTATATTTTTCACTTGACCACCACTCTTACCTCCCAGAGCCGCCTCCTTGGTTAAGGATATTCCCGGGTTATCACCATGAGCAATTAAATAAATTGTCTCATCCGAGAGTGGGGTTTTAAAATCACCATTAGATATGTCTTCTTCTGTGTAATAGGAACTCTCTCCGAATCGACCCATTAATGTTACAGCTCCATCATGTAATGTTGTAGATCCAGCGGGAACTTCTTCTCCTATCACAGCAATAAATGCACCCTGAATAACATCAGAATAGCCTTGCGACTGAGATTTTAATTGATGATTCCCTTTACTCCTCTCCTGAGAAACAGTGAGGGTCCGGTTATCAATAAATGAAAAACCTCTCCTCTCATTATTTTTATTTTGAGAGACAGAAGAACTAACTGATCTTTTTTTATGTTCCTCTGTCGGGAAACTGTTATTTTTAGGCTTTGCAACTTGTTTATACACACAAACCTCTTTTAAATATGCTCTTATTCTCTATTAGCTTCACCAGTCTTTTAATTCAACCATTTCTACTTTTATTGTCAGGATGTTAAATGGCTAATATCCACACTGACATTGCCAGTTGCATCAATATAGCTATCACTCTTTTCATCAAATTTACAGTTAGTTACTGACCATTTTCCACCAAGGTACTTCTTATTATTTGCAACTTTTGCTGTTACATTCCCTTTCGTTCCAATAGCTTCCCATCCATCTACCTCAACTTTGACAAGCCGTTCCTCCCAATTATCAGATGTATCGCCATAATAATCACCTGACCATTCTCCTGCTGGCGGAACAAGTGCATCACTGTTATCAATTGCACTTTCCCAGTCGGCCCGTTTTGCGAGATTGTTTGGTGCAGTACCCGCCACAATTCCGGGAGGCCCACCCGTATCAATTCTGGCTTCGGTAACAGACACTGCTTCTCCAATATTGTTGGCGACATGTTTAGTGATAAATTCTTGATTAAGAGTATAAGGTACCGGTTTGTCTTCTTGTGCAGTACCCTTCGCTCCTTTCAAACGTTGAACAACTTGATCATCAAAAAATTGCGCTACCACTGCGTTTCGCACTGAAGGTGATTGATCCGGACTGGCAACCTCTTGTGCCTGCCGTTGTTTTATAGTCTCAGCCCGATTATCTACAAGCTCATGACCATAATTCTCAGTATTTTTCTTCTGAGCACCCCCCCTTGTTTGAAGCTTTCTCAATCTCTCAACATGTGTAAACATACAGGAAAACCTTTCAGATTTAAGCAACATTAATTACACATCATATTGGTTATGAGAGATAAATTTATATTTGTCAATACTGTTTGGCATAAATTCCACTTCAAGAAAATTTACTTTTTAACTGTTTTATCATATTAAATAATGCTCTGACCACATAAAAACCGTTGTCAGGATTTTCATGAACATCAATCAGTTCCTCAGATAGTTTTTGAGCTGTAAGGCCATAAACCTCAAGATCTTTTTCTTTTTTGTTTTTAGAGGAAAGTAAGGTTTGATAAAACTGCTCTTCCATTTGAATCAGTTCTTTGGCCCTGGCATCAAGAAAATCATTTTTTTCTTCATTATTTTTCATTTTATTCCAGCGAGTAACCCAGGAAAAGGTTTGATCATCTTCATAGGATACACGTTTAGGGCCAGCAAACAGGTTTTCATTGCATAATACATTATGATATTCCAATAGCAGCACTGTAGTATTATCACTATTAAATCCAGAAACTATATTTTGTTTATGATGCCCCAGTTCATGAAGAATATTTCGCTCATAGTTTTCCATTTTTTCAGTTATAACAACGGCACCAATTTTATGATTATAAGCAGCCCCACCTAATAAACTAAGCAAGTCTTTAGCCGTAGCTTCGGTATATTCTTTCTCCTGGCCAGGCCCTTGTTGCATAGATGTTAGAGATTCTTTTTTTTCTTCTTCGGAAAGACCAATAACGTACCCTTCGGGATAGTCCTTAAACTTGGTATTAGCCATAACTTTATCGGGAACTTCAATTATTTTATTTCCTTCGAAAGGAATATGCAGTTTTTCACATGCAAGTGAGACTGCTTTATAATCTATTACACGCTGAATAATCAATCGGGATGATAAGGTATTATGAGCAAAAGTACTTTTTGAATATAACTGAACAAAATCAGCTGCTTGAGGATTATTGTTAATAAGCTTTTTAATTTTTCTTTGAAACACAGAAGCATCCCGGTTATCACTAAGCCAACTCTTTGATTTTTCCTTATGTTTATTCTGAGCAATGGGATGAGCGGCCACTCTTTTTTGGTCTTTTCGCTCTTCTGTTTGTGCATACATATCTCACCCCTGTGTATTTTTATGTGTTATGACTCATTCATAGCCTGTAACAACCAGCCTGAAGATCGTTTTTCTTCACAACCTAACCACTGCGCAGCGCCTTAGCACCCATTACATCCGCCTCATGCTCTAACGCAGGGTTATCATTCACCGCCATGCCTGCAACAGAGGTGGTTGGGGCAACACGCCCCTGAGCCTGCTGCACTACATGGCCAAGTTCATGGGGTAAATGTTTTTCCTGGCCGGACGCAAGGTGGATATCACTGCCCTGGGCATAAGCATGGGCCTGCACGGCAGCGGGTTTTGCCGAGTTGTAATGCACTCTGACGTGGTCCAGGCTCATACCGCTGATATTTTCCATGCCGCTTTTTAAATTATCGGGTAGCCCGGTTTGATTGGCCTGCCGTTGCACGGTTTCAACCCGGTTATCTTCCAGTGCAGCGGCCTGATTCTCTTTACGCTGCGGTACCGCAGCCTGGGAAACTGCCTGCCGGGTGGATTGCTGTTGTTCTGTCTGTCTGGAAAACATAAGCAGCCGTCCTCGTTCTCAATCGCGTTGTATCAAACAGAAAAATGCCCTGTTCCGCTTTCTCGCGCCAACAGTGCTGACTTATTCACTCAAAAAACATTTTGTTATCTTTTCTGAATTCCTGGCGAATGCTGGCAATAATGTCGCTCTGGGTCACTGTGCGCTCATCACGCTGAATAGCGGTTAATGCGCACTGGCGCAATACGTTAATAATCTGCCCACCGGAAACTTCATAGCGGTCGGCAATGGCGGGCAAATTGACATCCCCGGCGAGTTCACACACGCCATTAAAAGCGTTCTTCCATAGCTGTAAACGCTCCTGCGGGCCAGGAATAGTAAATTGCACCATACTCTGGAAACGCCTGGTAAAGGCTTCATCCATATTAGTTTTTAAGTTGGTGGCAATAATAACCGTACCGGGGAAGTCCTCTATTTTTTGCAGTAAATAACCTGTCAGTTGGTTGGCATGCCTGTCGTTGGAGGAACTGACTTCAGAGCGCTTGCCAAACAAGGCGTCGCCTTCATCAAAAAACAGGATCCACTCTTTGTAGCTGGCGGCATCAAACACCCGTGATAAGTTTTTCTCGGTTTCACCAATGTATTTCGACACCACCATGGATAAATCGACGCGGTAGACTTCCCGCCCGGTGGCTTTACCCAGTAATGCAGCAGTCAGGGTTTTCCCCGTTCCCGGAGGGCCAAAAAATACAGCGCGGTAACCCGGTTTTACCTTTTTCGCCAGTTGCCATTCATCCATCAACTTATGGCCATAATTGAGCCAGGCATGGAGCTCTTCAACTTGCGCCATAACTTCGGGGTCGAGCACTAGATCGTGCCATTCCAGGGGTGATTCCAGTATATGAGCCGGGAAGCTGGCGCTTAATTCCGGGCGCAACCGCTGCCCGGTAATAAAATAGTGCAGCCACTCTTCGTTTAGCCGATAAACACCCGCCCATTTAGGTACGCCGTCATCAACAGATAACAGTTGCGTGACCTGCTCGGCCATCAGACGGTGTTTATTTGAAAAGATTTCCTGTGTGTAAATACGCCAGTCGGGGTTATTGGCGCTGATCAGAAAATTGAGCGTTTGCCCGGTCGGAATAAAACCACTGAAGGCTTTGTCACTGACACCGCCAAATTCAGTAAAAGGGCGGTCTATCAGGCTGTTAAGACCAAAGAAAATATCAAGGGTATCGGGTTTTATACTGGGTGCCATGGCAAGCGCCAGCCCCAGGCGTTCAAAAATGGATAATTGCCAGTCAGTAACCAGATCCGCATAGGGCGCCCCTTTTACTAATTCCGGAGGCGGAATATCCAGCCAGTGACGTTCATGCCCTTCTTGTTTGAGGTAACTGCATATAACCTGATTGATAACCCGTGACAACCACGCCATTTCGCGCCAGAGCACAATGACATTGGCTGTTTGTTGGTTATCTTCGACATCTGCTGGTTTGAGCATGGCACATCCTTGAAAAGAGGTGCATCAGGCAGAGTTCTGCTGTTTGCCAGCAGCGTACACAACGAAACAATTATAGCACGCAACTCATTTTGGCTAATTTTTAAACACTTTTATTCACGATATGCCATTGGGCGCTAATTCCAACACTGGACCGGAATCCACCGGTAACACATTCTGCGCTTAACAGATTCTGAAGTGGCCGACAAAAACTGACTACGTCTTCTGCGTTTTTCCCGTACCGGCTTTCTGATTCGTTTTACCTGGGTGCTTATGTAAGCAACAGTTGGCGTGCTTTGACTGGGTGTTAGAAAGGATAAGTAATGAAGCAGCACGCAAGACGTGTGGTGCTGCTTATATTTGTTAAAATATTGAAAATAAAATATTTATATGCGGATGCATACTCATTTATGCGGACAGAGGCTAAACCTTAAAGCCCGGTTTACCATTAACTTGACGCCATTCTTTTACTTCTTTGACCACCCCTTCGGGGCTATCTTCACGGCCTTCTCGTGGATAATAAATAAGGTCGGAACCATCTGGATGCTCACATAGACGTTCAAACTCCAGAAGATTATTCACATCTTCTTCTTCACTTTCTTCTTCTGCATTCCGCACGATACAAGTTCACCCGTGCCCCCGCCACACCATACCAGCTCATCGTTTCATCCCCGGTCAGTATCTTTCCCCCACAGTTAGTCGAATCACCCACCCGCAGGTAAAACCCCATCGCTCCCATTAGTCCGTTCTCCTGACTTTAAAAACATGACCTGACGAAATACCGGGGGGAAGTTCACTGGTATATTGACGACGCATTCCTTTTCCTTGTCATGTTTATGGTTAAATTGATGCAATACTAACCGATTTGCAATTTGACTTAAAATCACTTTATCTTTATGTGATTACAAAAAAATTTGTTATTTATTTAATATAAAAGCACCAAATAAACACGCATGAATGGCACATGACATGGGCTGATACCACAGCATACGATTTAGATTATTTGGCAGAGTTTGTTCCTGACACACTCAACACGGAAAGTGCAGAAAACGATTTAATCCACGCTGATAAAGGTAGATATAATCCTGGCAAACCAACTATTCTGTGCAAAAAAGAGCCCCGGATACTTCCCGTGCTGCACCTGGTTTATCTGCAAAAAGGTAAAGTATGCATTTCACTTCGTCCCGCTTACTGCTGCGCCCCGTCATCCCCGGTGATGCTGATTGCCTGTTTCGTATCTATGGCGACCCACAAACCCAGCAATTCAACCCTGCCGGGCCTTACCTTTCCCTGGATTATGCTCGGGAAACGTTGCGTTCCTGGCTGGAACACAGCAACCAACCCGGGTTTGGGCACTGGGCAATTATTCTTCAGGAAAACCCGCAAGAAATTATTGGCTTTGGTGGGTTAACACCGCGTGTTGTCTGCGGTTACCACATCAATAATCTGGGCTACCGCTTTGCCACTCAGTGGTGGGGAAAAGGCCTGGCAACAGAATTTGCCCGGGCAGTGGTGGCGTGGGGTTTTGAGCAAGGTAAGCTTAATGAAATTTCAGCGGTGATACGCCCGGGGCACAGTGCTTCACAGCATGTGCTGGAAAAAACAGGTTTTCATTTTGAACGGAAAGTAGCAGACCCGGAATACCACTCTGCGCGCCTGTTCTTCACGCTAACACAAGCGCAATGGCGCGCCAGCCACCTGGCTGACGCGAAATGATGAAGCGGTGGGCGGTCTATGCTGCCAGGAAAGCATCGGCAAGGTGGGTAACCCGGTCAATCGCCTGGTAGAGCGCCTGCGGTGTTACTTTCCCTGGCATATTTTGCATATCTGGCGCGATAACCGATTCCTGAACAATGGCGTCCAGTTCATCCGGGTTAAGGTCGGCAATTTCAGCAAGGCGTAGTGGCACCGCGCAGGCATGGGCCAGGGCGATGGCCTCCAGCATCTCCTCGTCACTACGGTTTTCCAGCGCCAGCAGGCACAGGTTGCCAAAGCCCACTAATAAACCATGGCCGAATTCCCGGGTTTTGTCGCAAACAGTAAAGCCTTCATAAATTGCGTGTGCGGCAGCAGCGTGTGCGCCACTGCTCATTAGCGATGTCAGCCCGGCGAACATAAAAATGGCATCCAGCACTTGTTCCAGTGCTGCGTTCGATTGCCCGGCTCGGGCAGCTTCACAGGCTTCACCGCCAAAAGTGGCAATCAGGTCATAACAAATACGGCTGTTGGCGCTGGATGCACTGGCAATCCCGCTCAGTTGGGTATGTTGTTCGCCAATAGCACGGAATTCGTACCATTTTGCCAGCGTGTCGCCCAGGCCTGCCGCCAGCCAGCGCAGAGGTGCCCGCGCCAGTAATTCGCTGTCGATAATTACAGCATGGGGAGCCTGGGGCAGCGGGTAGAGATCACGGAAATGCCCGTCATCATGGTAACGGATGGTGAGTGGGGTTACCGCCGCACAAGTGGCGGCAATGGTAGGAACGGTAATCACAGGTACATGGGCTGCCACACCCACTGCTTTACAGGTATCCAGAGACTTGCCGCCGCCAACACCAATAATAACATCTGCACCCAGTGTTTCTACACAACCCGCAAGGCGGGTGATATTGCTTTCGCTGGACTGCCCACCAAACCATTCACAGCCCACCAGAGTTACGCCACTTGAACTAAGTTGTTCACGGATGGTGGATTCAGTGGCCGCAAGGGCCTGATGCCCGCCAATCACTAATGCCCGCTCCCCCGCCTTAGCACATATTTCGCCAAGCTGAGCAATCACTCCCGGCCCCCGCAGTATCTGTGCCGGAAAAATGATGTTTTGAGCGCTCATAGTACTTCTCCCTAATTTGTATGCTTGTGTATGACAATAAAAGTAATCGCTCACCGGCCCGTATGCACCACTCTGATGCACAAAACGCACTACTAACGAACAGCTCCCCAGGCGGGCAACCATGCGTAGATACAGCGCAGGCAGGTAAGCAGGCAGCGAATCACTTCACAAGAGGGGTGACTGAGCAGGCGGTAACCTTATAAATAAGCAAGGGTTGTGCCATAACCGGCACAACCCCTTCAGGAAACAAACAATGCGCTTACAGGCGATCAGGAACTGTAGCCTGACAACAACGCAGTAATGGCTTCCGGCCACTGTTCACGGGAAGCCCACAGGCGCATATTTTCGATATCTGGCGCCATCAGGCGGTCTTTTTCCAGGAACGGCACAACAGCGCGAATGGCTGCCAGTTCTGCTTCCAGGTAGCTGGCGCTTTGTAATGGGCGGTGGAACTCAATCCCTTGTGCGGCAGCCATAGCTTCAATGCCCACAACCACACTGGTGTTAAAGCACATATCCCGCAGGCGGCGGGCGGCACCGGTTGCCATTGAAACGTGGTCTTCCTGGTTTGCCGAAGTAGGCAGGCTGTCCACACTGCCCGGGTGAGCCAGTGATTTGTTTTCTGAAGCCAGTGCAGCTGCGGTCACCTGAGCAATCATAAAGCCGGAGTTAACCCCGCCATCTTTTACCAGGAATGGTGGCAGGCCAGACAAACCGCTGTCGAGCAGCAATGCCATACGCCGCTCAGAAATCGCTCCAATTTCCGCTACCGCCAGCGCAATAATATCTGCAGCAAATGCAACCGGCTCCGCATGGAAGTTACCACCAGAAATCACATCACCGTTATCGGCAAACACCAGCGGGTTATCGGATGCGGCATTGGCTTCAATGCGTAAAATGCGCGCAGCGTGCGTCAGGTTGTCCAGGCATGCGCCCATTACCTGCGGAACACAGCGAATGGAATACGGGTCCTGAACCCGGCCACAATGAACATGAGAAGCGACGATCTCGCTGTCGGCCAGCACCTCACGCAGTGCCGCCGCCACGGCGATTTGCCCGGCCTGGCCACGCGCTTCGTGAATACGCGCATCCAGCGGTTTCACGGAACCTTTAATCGCCTCCAGTGAAAGTGCGCCAGCCATCAACCCGGCAGCAAACACCCGTTCCGCTTCAAATAACCCGGACAACGCCAGTGAAGTGGAAACCTGAGTACCATTCAGTAATGCCAGCCCTTCTTTCGGCCCTAATTCGAAAGGCACCAGCCCGGCCAGTGCCAGCCCGTCACCTGCCGGGATCTTTTCACCATTAACCCGCACCTGGCCTTCGCCAATCAGCATCAGAGATAAATGCGCCAGAGGCGCCAGGTCACCAGAAGCGCCAACCGAGCCTTTTTCCGGAATACAGGGCATAACACCGGTATTAAACAGGGCAACCAGTGCGTCGACTATCTCCGGGCGAATACCAGAATGCCCGCGCGATAAGCTCAGCACCTTGGTTGCCATCACCAGTCTGACTACGTTATCCGGTAAATCATTGCCCACACCAACACTGTGAGACAACACCAGGTTGCGTTGCAATTCAGCCAGGCGGTCTGCCGGAATTCGGGTTTGCGCCAGTTTGCCAAACCCGGTGTTAATGCCGTAAACCACCTCGCCGGTATCAACAATATCCAGCACTCGTTGTTGGGCAGCCTCAATACTGGCCCGGGCTTCTTCTGCCAGTCCCAGTTGTACATTACCCTGGTAAATCTGGCGTAATTCTGCCAGCCCTACCTGGCCTGGGTGAAGTTCACAACGGGTTAAGTGCGGGGTAGTTGCAGCCATAGTCTATTCCTGTATATACAAGTGTGGCGAAAAAAAATCGTTTAGTTAAGACGCCCTGCGAGCACCCGCTCTCAGGCAACCTGTGGTACCGGCCACCTGGCATGCAGGTGAACCGGTACCACTCCGTTAGTGTGCCAGCATGGTTTCTGCCCGAATTTCTTCAGTTACGCGGGCCTTGAGTGCCATAAACTCTGGCGATGTTTTCAGCCGGTAATCCCGTGGATGCGGGAAATCAACCGGCACTTCTGTCTTAATGCGGCCTGGACGGGCGCTGAAGATAGCTACTTTATTTGCCATAAAGATGGCTTCGTCAATATCGTGCGTAACAAAGAGTACGGTTTTGCGCGACGCCTCCCAAATTGATAACAACAGCTCTTGCATCATGACCCGGGTTTGGTTATCAAGCGCACCGAAGGGTTCATCCATCAGTAGCACTTTTGGGTCGTTTGCCAGTGCGCGGGCAATTGCAGTGCGTTGTTGCATACCGCCAGATAACTGGCGCGGGAAGTGCTGTTCAAAGCCACGCAGCCCTACTTTATGAATAAAATAATCACTGCGGGCTTTCTGTTCCGCCTTGCTGATACCGCGCTCTTGCAAGCCGAAACGGATGTTTTGCTCAACTGTCAGCCAGGGAAACAGCGTGTAGCTTTGAAAGACCATTCCGCGGTCTGCCCCCGGGCCTTCCACCCGTTCACCATCCAGCCACACTTCCCCCTTTGTTGGGGTATCCAGCCCGGCAACAATGCGCAGTAAAGTCGATTTGCCACAGCCAGATGGGCCAAGAATGGTAATAAAATCGTTTTCATTCACCTGATAATCTACCGGCAACAGAGCCTGGGTTTGCTCCCCGTTTGGCCCCCGGAATACCCGTTCCACCTGGCGAATGCTGAGTTTGGGATAGTGCATTACAATGAACTCCACATAAACAGGCGGCGGTTAACCGCTTTGAACACCAGGTCAGACAGCAAGCCAATAACCCCAATAACAATAATCCCGAAGATCATTTGCCCGGTGTTGAGCAATGCCTGGCTGTCAACAATCATATGGCCAATCCCGCTGGATGAACCAATCAGTTCAGCAACAATAACGTAGGTCCATGCCCAGCCAAGCACCAGGCGTAATAACTCGGCAATTTCCGGCGCGGCTCCGGGAATAATCACCCGGCGCACCACACTTTTATTGGTGGCCCCCAGGGTATACGCCGCTTCAACCAGGTCACGACGGGCCGCACCTACCGTAACCGCCACCATCAGGGTTATTTGGAAAAATGACCCAATGAAAATAACCAGTACTTTTTGTAATTCCCCTACCCCGGCCCACAGAATCAGCAGTGGAACGAAGGCCGATGCGGGAAGGTAACGGCAAAATGAAATAAAGGGCTCGAAGAACGCTTCCACCATCTTCCAGGAACCCATCATAATGCCCAGAGGAACCCCCAGGGCTGCCGCCAGGATAAAGCCTGCCAGTACCCGGAAAATAGTCATGCCCACATCACCGGCAAAACCATAATCCCGAAACAGGTAGAACCCTTCTTCCAGCATGGTGGCCGGGTTGGCGAGGAATGTGGGTGAAATCAGGCCAGTAAAAGTCGCCAGCGCCCACACGGCGAAAAAGAGAATAAAAAAGCAAATACCCAGCAAAATACGGTGGCGAATATTCACCGGGCGCAACGGCACCATCAGTGGGTTATGCCACACCTTTTTACTGGCCGGCAACGGAGCCGGCTCAGCAAAATGGGATGTGCTATTGACGTTAGTTTCTGCGACCTGGCTTGCAGGACTTGTCATATCACGGTCCTTCATTACTTGTTCACATACTGCGCATCGTACAGAGTGCTGATATCCGGCGTTTTACGCAGGATTTTCATTTCAGTCAGCAGGTGAGCGGCTTCATTACTGAAGGTGGTAATCTCGCCACTGAAGAATTTTTTATTCGCGGCACGGTCCTGCCAGCGCAGGTAACTGGCTTCCTCAGCAAACTGTTTGCCGGTTTCTTTTACTGCAGCGCCCATAATTTCATTCGCTTTATCCGGGTTGCTTTTGATCATATCCAGCGCGTCGAAATAACTGTCCACCAGCCCCTGAGCCGCTTTCGGGTTATCTTTCAGCCAGTCTGGCGTACAACCCAGGGTATCCATAACAACCGGGTAATCCAGCGTAGTGGCAAGGATTTTGCCTTTTTCCGGGTTCTGGCGAATAGAAGATAAATAAGGCTCATAACTGACTGCGGCATCGTTCTGTCCGGCAATAAATGCACGGGCTGCGGCATCCGGGCCCAGTGTTGCCAGTTTGACATCTTTCATACTCATGCCGTTTTTATCGAGGATCCATGCCAGCAGGAAGTAAGACGATGTCCCGGGCGCATCCACGCTAATCGTTTTGCCCTTCAGATCTGTGATTTTACTGATGCCGTTACGCACAGCGATGCCATCCGCACCGTAAGATTTATCTAACTGGACAATTTGCTTAATCGGTACGCCACTGGCGTTCCAGGTCAGGTAGGTTTCAACAGTAGTGGCAGCGCATTGCAGTGAACCAGAAGCAATCGCCAGGTGGCGGGATTGCTGCGGCACCATTTTCAGTGTCACATCCAGGCCGTGCTTTTTAAAAATGCCGGTTTTCTGTGCCAGTGTCAGAGGTGCAAACCCTGTCCAGCCAGAAATACCGATGACGACGGGCGTATCGGCAGCCTGTGCAAGACCACCCGTTACCGCACTTATTGCCAGCGCCACGCCACATACAGACAAGACGCGCTTCAATCTGTTTTTTGCATTTTTTTTGTTCATCGACCACTCCTGAAAAAGCAACCTGTTAATGGAAAGTGATAACCCCAAATGCTGTGCTGTACGCCCAGTGTTACAACCCGCAAATGCGATAAAGGCGGACGCGTATAGTCTTGTCTATACAAGCGACAGTCATAAAGTTGCAATGCCTGTGCCAGCTTTTTTCAAACCCGGTACAGGCGGGACAGATGGCAGGAGCGAAGAAAGAAGTGTGCATAAAGACAGGGCGGTCGCCCTAATACAGTGCATGCCCTGCGCAAAGGCAGGGCATGAGGGAACTGAATAGTCCCGGCTGTTGCTTATCAGGCCGGGCGGGCTTCCAGTGCCGGAAGTGCATTTTCGCCGTACCCGCGGGCTGTATCACTGGACTTGAGGGTAAAGCTGTTAACGCTTTCCAGTAAAGCAGCCGCGTGGTGATGCAACTGGCTGGCAGCATCGCTGGACTGCTGAGACAGCGTCGCGTTCTGCTGCGTGGCGGAATCCATCTGCGTTACCGCAAGGCTTACCTGCTCAATGCCTGCACTTTGCTGGTTACAGGCTACCGAGATAGTTTCAACCAGTTGCGATACCTGGCGAATATTATTCAGCATCTGTTTCATCGCCACACCCGCTTCCCCGGCAAGGTCGTTCCCTTGAGCAATGCGGCTGGAGGTGCGGCTTATCAGGGAATTAATCTCTTTCGCAGCATTAGATGAACGCTGCGCCAGCGCCCTAACCTCACTGGCAACAACCGCAAAGCCGCGCCCTTCGGCCCCCGCTCTTGCCGCCTCAACGGCGGCGTTGAGCGCCAGAATGTTGGTCTGGAAGGCAATGCTTTCAATCACTGTTACGATGCTGTTTATCTCTGTAGAGAAGCGGTTGATATCGCCCATTGCTTCCACCAGGCGCTCAACGGAGTGGTTGCCGTCCTGAGCCATGGCGTCGGTATTCTGGCTGAGTTTATTCGCTTCAGCCGCGTTGTCTGCCGTATGTTTAACAGCGGAAGTCACTTCTTCCATTGATGCAGCCGTTTCAATCAGTGCACTGGCCTGCGCTTCATTACGGGTAGACAGCGCCTGGCTGCCATCAGCAATACTTGCGGATGCATCGGCAATATTCTCCGCACCATCTATCACTTCACTCACAATACGCGCCAGGCTGTTGTTCATGGTTTGCAGCGCGCCCATCAGGCCGGCAATTTCATCTTTCCCGGAGACTTCAATCGTGGCCCGCAAGTCACCAGAAGCTACCTGGCGGGCAACCTGCACCGCCTGAGCAACCGGGCGGGTAATGCTGCGGATAATCAGCCAGGTCACCACCCCACCCGTCAACACTGCCAGAACGATTACCAGAACAATAATGGTCTGAATTTGTTGGTAATGGCGGGTATTCTCTGCATTAATTTCCTGGTGCAGCATTTGGGCATGTTGCAGCGTTTTCTCTACCACATCGTCAATCATTTTGGTGGGAGCGCGGTCAATACCGCGTACCTGTTTATCGACCCTGGCAGGGCTGTTGATGTCAGCAATATCGTATGATTCCAGTGCGCTGAGGTACTGGTGAAGTAACTGCGAGTGTGCCTCACGGGCCGCCAGAACATCCTGGTTGCTCATGCCAAGCGCAGGTAATTGCTGGCTCAGGGTATTGAGTAGCGCCTGGGTTTTGTCATTCTGCTCCAGAAACGCCGCTTTATATTTAGTGAACAAATCACCGCCCTGGACACCACGCAGCAAGGTATCTTTCCACTCCTGGACCTGGATTTTGAATTGCACCTGTGCATTGCGTGCAGTATCAATGGATTGTTCAATCAGCATTTCACGGGCAATAAATTTTTGGCTGCTCTTGGTCCAGTGGTAATTCACGTAACCGCCAATTGCGCCAGCGCACAATGTCAGGACTAATAGCAGGACAGATAACAGCCATAAACGCGGCCCAATACGAAATTGATTTAATCTCAGTGCAGAAAGCATAACGGTGTTCCTTAACGACAATACCTGCCAGTGTTATCGTCCTTTCTGCTCATTTCTTCATCACTAAATCGTTTCAGGGGCAAAAGGGTGACCCCCTTCTCATTACTGTTTCACTGCTGTTTCACCGGTATTATTTTTTTATGACGGAGCGCAACAACCGGCCGCCCAGGCTTTATCAACCGCCAATTCGCGGGCATTGAGAAGGCAAAAACTCCAGGCCACAATGCGGGCATTTCAACAGGGTATTTTTACGAAGTTTGGCTGCGCGCTGGTTGGCAATATGGGCGCATTTGGGGCATTTTACGGGGACTGGTCGTTCACCAAAATGGCGCAGACCCTGAGTATATGACATATGCGAACACCTCCGGGGTATTGAACGGCTAAGCAATAGCAACCCGTTTGTTCTGCTTATTTTTCCAACAAAGAATAAACCCACAAAAAATGAATGGCAATAACCAGCTAATGGCTGAACTGACTGTTTGCCTGTGCACAGATGTATGAGACGTATGCGCACAGGCATTTATTACTTAATCATGCCACATCCCGTAATGTGCTGAGATCCAGTGTGATGGCAACTTGCTGCCCGTCTGACAGTAAGTCAGCCACACTGCGGTTCAGTACATCAACGCGTAATTCAACACCCTGCGCCAGCACCCGGTAGCGCACCACGTTACCCAGTAAACTGCGGTCAAGAATAGTGGCAGGAATGCCCTGTCCAGGGGCACAAATAGTGATGGATTCCGGGCGTAACGCACACTGCCCGTGGTGTTCAATACCGCTCAAACGCGCCATATCCTGAGCACTGAGTACGTTGTAGTTGCCAATAAAATTCGCGGCGAATAAATCGGCAGGCTCGGTGTACAGGGTTTCGGCACTGCCATTCTGAATAATATTGCCCTGGTTCATCAGGATAATCCGGTCTGACAGTGTCAGCGCTTCTTCCTGGTCGTGGGTGACAAACAGAGTGGTCAGGCGCAACTCCTGCTGGATACGCCGGATTTGTTCACGCAAATGGCGGCGGATGCGCGCGTCCAGCGCAGAAAGCGGTTCATCCAGCAACAATAAACGTGGGCGGGTAACCAGCGAACGGGCCAGGGCTACACGCTGGCACTGCCCACCAGACAACTGGTGTGGGAAGCGATGGCTGTATGCAGATAACTCAACCAGTTCCAGCACTTCGTTCGTGCGTTGTTCAATTTCACCGACCGGGATTTTTTGCATTCTCAGGCCAAACGCCACATTCTTTTTCACTGTCATGTTCGGGAACAGCGCATAGCTCTGGAACACCATCCCAATGGCGCGTTTTTGCGGCGGAAGCGGCACAATATTTTGCCCGGCAACTTCCACCGAGCCACTGTCCGGGTCAGTCAGCCCGGCAATACAGCGCAACAATGTGGATTTACCGCAACCACTGGGGCCAAGTAAGGTAACAAACTCACCTTCATCCGCACTGAAATCAATATTTTCAAATACCCGGGTTGGGCCATAGTGTTTATTGAGTTGTGAAACTTTTAAATAAGACATAACGCCCTCACTTACGGTTCAGTGCACTGGCAAGCCAGGTAATCAACAGCACGACACAGAAATAGGAAATCACCAGCGCACTGGTAAAGTGACCGCTGCCGTTACGCATGTTGTAGAGATAGACCTGCAGCGTCTCGTAGCGTGTGCCCACCAGAATGTTGGCAAACACAAACTCACCTATCAGGAAAGAAAACGAGAGCAATACGGCAACCATTGCCCCTTTACGCAGGTTCGGCAGCACCACCAGAAACGCCGCCTGGAATGTGCTGGCACCCAGCAGGTTTGCGGCACTCACCAGTTCTTTGATATTCACCGCCTGCATATTGTTGCTGATAGCCCGCCAGATAAACGGCAGGGTTATCGTGAAATAGCAGGCGACAAGTATCCAGGGTGTACCTGTAAGCACCAGCGGGCCTGATGCATAGAGCTGCAATAACCCCACAGAAGAAACAACCGGTGGGATGGCAAAAGGCAGCAAAATCAGTACGTTCATGATGCTGCCCAGGAACGGGAAATACCAGGCAATCACAAACATCACAGGCAGCACCAGCACAAAAGAAAACACCAGCGCACCAAAACAGATGAGTAGTGAACGGCCCAGCGCAGCCAGAAAACGCGGGTCATGCCACAACTGCGAAAACCACTCAATAGTCAGGCCATCGGGCAGAATAGTGGCGCCCCATTCAGTTGCCAGCGCGTACAGCAGCGTTGCCAGTAAAGGGACAACAAGAATCAGTAATAACAAACCAATCACCACACGGTGGTAAACATATTCACTTTTCGACATGGGTACCGCTCCTTGATTCAGCGCGCATTAAGGTAACTGCGGCGCTGGATCCACTGCTGGATAACCGTGATCGCCGACATCAGCACAACCAGTAACATCGCCAGTGCACTCCCCATATTGGGATCAAGGGAAATGTCCCCGGACACCAGCGCGGCAATACGCACCGGTACAACGTTGAAGTTGCCAGAAGTCAGTGCGTAGATAGTGGCATAAGCACCCAAAGCGTTTGCCAGCAAGATAACAAACGTGCCAATCAGCGCGGGAGACAGTACAGGCAGCCCAATATGCAGCCAGTAGCGTATCCGGCTGGCACCCAGCAGAGCACTGGCTTCTTCCCAGTCTTTTTTCAGGCCGTCGAACGCCGGAAACAGCAGTAATAGCCCAAGTGGAATTTGGAACCAGGTGTACACCAGAATCATACCGTCAATGGAATAGAGCCGGAAATCGCCCAGCAGCCCATATTTGCGCAGCAGCAGTGTGATACAACCGTTCAGGCCCAGTAAAATAATGAAGGCGAACGCCAGAGGCACACCGGCAAAATTACTGGTCATATTGGTGAATGACATAATAATGCGCTGCAACTTGCCATTACCGATTTGGTGCAGGGAGTAGCCACCAATCAGCGCAATAATCAGACCATAACAACTTGATAAAATGGATATTTTCAAGGAGCTGGTAATAGCCTGCTGGTAAAACGGCGAGGTAAGAATGTCCTGGTAATTGCCCAGCCCCCACGCCTCCATGCTGTCGCTCCAGAAACTGTTCACCACAATCCAGATAAGGGGCGCAATCTGGAACGCGAGGTAAAACAGCGTAAATGGCAACAGGCACAGTAACGCAAGCCATTTTCCTCTCATCATTAGTGCCACTCCTGCTTCGGTGCCAGCAACGCACGGCAAACCGGTTTATCGTGCTCCACCCCCAGTAATTCACAAACAGTGCCGCACAAGGTGGTTTGGGGAATGGTTAAATCAGGAAGTTTTGAGAACCCGTCACCAAATACAAACAAAGGCACACAGGTTTCTTCTTCCAGAATCCCGCCATGGCTGCGGTCATCATTCATCCCGTGGTCAGCAGTGACCAGAACCTGGTAGCCTTCAGCAAGCCAGACAGGCATCCAGTGGGATAAATAACCGTCTGCAAAACGGGCTTTGTTACGGTATTGCGGCGATGAAAGGCCAAATTTGTGCCCGGCGTCATCAATGTTCATTGGGTGAATCAGCAGAAAATCCGGGTCATGGTTCAGGCGCAGGCTCTCTGCATCTTCAAACAAGTGTGAATCTGGGTAGGTGTCATCAGAATAAAAATGGCCATACTGCACAGGGAGTGTTGGATCCTGCACATGGCGGTCGCGCGCCGGGTCGAAGGGTGTACGGTTGTACAACTCACTGACCCAGTGGTAAGCCGCGGCCGCAGTGGTTAACCCTGCAGCACGCGCGTAATGAAAGATACTCTGTTCACGGCTCAGCCGACTCACCCCATTATGAATGATGCCACTTCTCACCGGCGGAACGCCGGTGAGAATGCACTCATAAAGTGGGCGGGATAACGACGGCAGTTCACAGGTCAGCGAATAAACCTGCCCTTTTCCCTCGGCGCATTCTGCTTGCAGGTAGCCCATCGCATGTGATGCCACCTGGTTGCTCAGGCCATCGAGGATAACCAGAATCGTTTTCATACCGCCCTCAAACTTATTGCTGCATGTTGATCATGACGTTTTCCTGCCACAGACGCGGCAGCATTTTGGCGCTCTTTTCCCAGGCCTGCTGGTCGGCAATCGGGCGGGCATTTTTATATTCGCTGTCTGGCAGCATTTGATCTTTCACGTCTGCCGGGTAAGTCAAATGCTCAGCACGGATCGGGCGGGCAAAACCACGGGCAAGGTTTATCTGCCCCGCGTCAGAGAAGATATATTCGCGGGTCAGTTTGGCTGCATTCGGGTGCTTGCCGTATTTATTGATGATGGTGGTATAACCCGAAGTAACGGAACCATCTGAGGGGATAACCACTTCGAAGCGTTTCGGGTCGATTTGTTTGCGGTAGTTCAGGCCGTTGAAGTCCCACACGACCCCAACCTGGACTTCGCCTTTTTCAATGTTGGCAATGGTTGGATCTGTTACACCCAGGCGCCCTTGTTTTGCCAGCTCAGCAAAAAATGCCAGGGCAGGTTTGAGATTCTTCTCATCACCACCCAGTGCGTAGTTAGCTGCCAGCACGCCAGACGCGGCCTGAGAAGCAACCCCAACATCACCGATATCCACAACGTACTTACCTTTTTTCAGGTCTGCCCAGCTGTGAGGCGCATCTTTTACTTGTTGTTTATCAATAATAAACGCAATAGTGCCAGTGTATGCCACTGCCCAGTAGCCATCTTTATCTTTCGCCCAGGCCGGTACTTGATCCCAGGTGCTGGGTTTATACGGCAGAGCCAAACCCTGTTTTACCGCGATTGGTCCAAAAGAGATCCCCACATCACCGATATCGGCAGTTGCATTTTCTTTTTCTGCTGAAAACTTGGCTAACTCCTGAGCCGAAGACATGTCCGTATCCATATGCTTCAGGCCATATTTAGACAGCATATCTGCCCAGGTACCTTTCCAGTTTGCCCAACTGTCGGGCATACCCACGCTATTCACTTCGCCTTCACTCTTTGCGGCTTTTTCCAGCGCACTCAAATCTGCCGCATGGACATTGGCTACCTGCAACGCCACGAGCAATGTACTGGCTAACAAAGATACATACATGCGTTTCATAAATGCTATGCTCCAGTGATGTGGTTGTTATTGGACTAGTCCAGCAAAATCGTTGTTGCAAAACACAGGCCAAAGCAGAACAACGAATTAGGAGACTGGAGCTTATCTCTGATTTATAAACGTTTTATTACAGAAACATGACAGTCTGGCCGCAAGTTGTTTCCAGGCTGGCGTTAATCCGTGGGTCAGGGTATGCACTATTTTGGCTATTTGGCACATTTTTAAGGCTGGGGAAAATGGCGAAGAAAACCGTCGAAGTGATTTGTGAAGCACTGGCAGAACGCATTCAGTGTGGTGAGTTTGACGAAGACCGGCGTTTGCCGTCTGAGCGCACGTTAAGCCAGCAGTTTATGACTACCCGTATTACGCTGCGTGAAGCGCTGCGCCAGTTAGAAGCACAGGGTGTGATTTACCGCGAAGTGCGCCGTGGCTGGTTTATTGCCCCGCCCCGGTTAGTTTACAACCCACTGCACCACTCCCACTTTCGCGAAATGGCTCAGGCACAGGGGCGCCACACCTGTACCGAACTGATTAGTGCGGGCCTGCAACCCGCCAGTAGTGATGTCGCTCACCAGTTAGGTATTGCACCCGGCAGCGAGATAATTTGTATCCGCCGCCTGCGCCATATTGACGGGCGCGCCGTGTTGTATGTCGAAAACTCCCTTAACCCTGGTTATTTTCCGGGGCTATTAGAGAAAGATTTGACCGGATCATTAACTGATTTATACCAGCGTGATTATGGCCTGCACTACGGTGGTGTGCGTTTTACCGTGTTCCCCGGGCCACTTCCGGCTTTTGCGGCGGGGCGACTGCATGTTTCACCGGGCAGCCCGGGCTTGTTTATTGACCGAACTAACCGCGACCAGTACGGGCGCATTATTGACTGTGACCATGAATACTGGCGCTATGATGCATTGTGTATTGATGTGGCTGTCGGGTCTGGTTCCGATACAGACTGGGCACCTTTTCATACCCGCACAACACCAACGTAAGAGTGGCAAAGCTGAATAGTGGGTGGCGTGCAGCCCTCCAGAACGCCCGGTGACGCGCACGCCTGAAGAGCAAAAAAACGCTACAGTTTCCCTTCTTTTATTCGCCGGGCCAGCAGTACCCGCCGTAATTGCAGTTCACGCAATTCGAAAGTGACATCCAGGCTGACCGGTGGATAATCGGCCTCTTCCTGGGGGGCACTGGTTGCGGCTTCTTCCTCGCCACTGGCGTACACGTCTTTTTCAATCAGCCTGAACGCTTCTTTTTTACTGAGCCCCTGTTTTTGCAGGAGCTTCGACAGCATCTTATCAACAGCCGTATATTTTACTTTTCTTCGAAACATACTTTTTCTCTGACACAGGCCTGGTTGCAGATCCTGCCAATCGGTTTAACGCAAATTTTATCGTCTGCGCGCCCGCAAGTTAAGCAGTGATAGCGCTTTGTGACAATCTCTGACAATTAATTAATGGTTGTCATACACCGAATGCTCATTAAAGCAGCGTGATGGTGTTTTTTTGTGCGGGGTTTATTCAGAAACAGCAAGGAAGGCCATAACGGCGAGGGAACCCAGAAAAGAGAAAACACACCGGGCATGGTTACCCGGTGTGCAGGTGTCAGAAGCGGTATTGCAGGCCCACTGTCGCCGTGTAGTTTTTATTTTTCAACCCGGCGGCATCGCCATCAAAATAGTCATGAGTACCGGTATCCCGGTCAATCATTTCTGTACCACCCTTCCCTTCTTCATATTTGTTCCAGGCAAATTCAGCAAATACTTTGGCATTCGGTGTTACGTAGTACCCGACATCCATTGCCACTCCGTAATAATTGCTGTGGCCGCCTTTATCACGGAAAGTCAGGTCACGCATGTAATGCTCGTCGTTATCTTTTGACTTAACCCAGCCACTGAATTTAAACGCGCCATTGACTTCAAAGTTCTGGTAACGGTATTGCCCAACCAGGCCAATATATGGCATGGAGAAACGTTGCTGGTAACCAATTCCTCTTTCACCAGGCGTGAAACTCCCGACATTGGTACCGTTGTCGTAATTATAATCCCCACCAAATGCTGTCCAGCTAAAGCGGGTTTGCTGGTAACCTGCTATCGCCCCTACTTTGTAGGTTTCGCCACGCAGTATCCAGCCTTTAAGGTTCAGGTCAAATTCATTGGCATAATTCAGGTTGGTATTTTCATGGCTGGAATGGTCGGTCCAGCCAGACTGGTTATCATTGAGCCAGTCATAGTCGTCCATATGACCAGAGCCGGAGGCCAGTGTGCTCCAGCCACGGGCATTCAGGGTAAGCCAGCTATAAGCATCCCAGGAGATATCACCTTTGATAATTGCCGCATTTTTTATCTTCCAGTCTAGCTGGCTGACTTTGCGGCCACCATCATAAACCAGTTCATGGGACTCACCCCCCAGGTACCCCATGGAAGCCGCCACGGAGACACTTTCCGGTGAGAAGTCTGGCATTGCCGGGTTCATATCCGCCACAGCGACACCAGAGAAAGACACTGCCATTAACGCAACTATTGTTTGTTTTTTCATTTTCATTCCATTTATTGTTATCCCGGATATAGATACACCAGGTTTGGATTTATTTTTGGTATGAACACTTCAGTATTTACGAAACCAGAGGTATTTAGCTTTCATCACCAAAAATAAATATTAGTCACTTATTTTTTAATTGGTAATTTAATAACGTTATTTTTTCATTACATCTAAAAATAACGTTCCATACACTCTAAAAGACAAGAAAATCCGAACAGTCACAACACTAGTGGTTAATGAAAAGCTATATATAAATAAGAATGTCGCCATACACATTATTACAGTGAATAACTACAGCGTATTTACATCATCTGAATCAATATTAAACAGTTAATAACACAGAAAAGATAAAAATAAAAAAGCCCGCCAGTACAGACATACTGGCAGGCAAGGAGGAAAAATGTGGCGTTACTGACCGAGTGGTTTGCGAACAAATACCCCAAAACTGATAGCGCCCAGCATCAGCAAAGCTGCGCCTAACAGAAAGACATTAGTAAATTTACCTGTGGCATCCAGAATAACCCCGGTAACAATCGGAGCCATTGCCGCCCCCAGAAAACCCCCAAAGTTCTGAATAGCACCGAGTGAAGCAACCTGGTCTTTTGGAGCAATATCAGTTGCCAGCGTCCACAGTGCGCCTTGCGGCATCTGGGAACAGAAATACCCCAGCGATAACAAACCAATTGCCAGAGGTGTGCTACTGACAAACGGAATAGGGCCAACAAAGCAGGCGGCCAGTGCGGCACCTAAAACAATCGGCACTTTACGGGAAGTAATAGGTTTAACCCCGCGGCGTACCAGCCAGTCAGACAGAGTGCCGCCCACCAGCACACCAAGAATACCCGCCAGGAAGGGAATAGAGGCAATCCAGCCGGTTGCTTTAAGGCTGAACCCGAGAGATTTTTCCAGGTAGCCAGGCAACCAGGTCAGGTATACCCAAATGGTAAACATGATTGAAAAGTTACCAATCACCATAAACCAGGTGGTGGGATGACGGAACAGGCTGCCCCAACTGGTGGTTTTCCCGGTATTTTTACTGGCAGTGGTGTGGCCGGCATGAATCAGTGCATCTTCGCGCGCCACCGGGTCACGGTAGAATTTCCACCAGGCAAGCAGTAACGGCAGCCCCATTAACCCAATCCCTACAAACATGCCACGCCAGCCAAAGCTGAGTAACAAAATAGTCAGAATGGGCGGAGCCACTGCGTTGGCGATTTGCGAACCGGTGTTGATAATAGCCGTGGGCAAACCACGCTCTGTTTCGCCAAACCAGCGATGAGTAATTTTAATCCCGGAAGTGAAGAACGGCGATTCAGCCACACCCAGCATCATGCGCAGGCCATAAAAGAAGCTGTAACTATTTACAAATGCCGCCAGCACAGTACAACTGGACCACAGGCACAAGGCCCAGGAAAACATCCGTTTGGGACCAAATTTATCCACCAGCCAGCCAGCTGGCAGGTTGGCCAGGGCATAAGGCCAGAGAAACGCAGAGAGCAATAAGCCCATTTCGGTTTGGGAGAAACCAAATTCTGCCGCAATGGTAGTATTGGCAATACTCAGATTCGCCCGGTCAAGGTAGTTCACTATTGCCGCCAGTAACAGCAGCAGGATGATGCCCCAACGCAGCCGGGTTACCACTACCGGCTGGCTGGCGGTGCCCTGGTAACCTTTCACGCCAGGCAGGCTATCCTCAGGCAGGGTCGAGGTAAGTTCTTTCATTGTTATGTCACCTGGTTATCCCTTGTTACAGGGAAGGGTTGTAGGGAAATGCTGCTAAGGTTTGGTTAGCGAGCGGTTTTGGTTTGCCACAGTGCGGTGCCCTGGCGAATCTGGTCGAGAATGACGCCCAGCCCCCAGTATTTTTCCAGCACGTCATCCTTGTTCACCCGGCAGAATTCGCTGGCAAACGTGCCCATTTGCTGGTGATAAATCTTGGCGTTTTTGGGGTAACCCAGGGTTTCTGTCACAGCGGAAAGGGAAAGGAACAAAGAGAGTTCCTGTGCCAGAGCGGGTTGTTCCTTGCCATGTTTCCATAACCAGGCATACAGCTCAGGGTGGAAATTGGTGAAGACACCGCTGAACCCTTTAGAACCCACCTGAATAGCAGGCCATGCAATGGCAGCATTCGCATTAATGACATGAAGCGGCGTGCCTTGCGCCAGCTTGACACGGCGAATTACAGTGGGCAGGTCGCAACTGACATCTTTGAGCACCACAAAACGGCCACTTTGCGCACAGAAGCTGAACTCTTCATCGCTCAACAAACGGCGCCAGGGAGCCGGGCATTCATACAAACCCAGCGGTAATTCTTGCGGTAAAGCTTCGAACAGTGCAGCCAGAGTGGCTTTAAAGGTTTCCGTACCTTTGTTTTGCGGATCCAGGTGGTTGGTTACCAGCACCAGTGCATCGATACCGGTTTGCGCCATTGCCTGTAATTCTTCAATTTGCGCACTTAAATCATCGCTGATATGCCCGGAAGCAATTACTGGCACCCTGCCCTGCACTTTTTCCACCACGAAACGGGCAAGCTCCGTGCGCTCTGCCAGCGACAGATATTGCATTTCGCTGGACTGGCATACTGCGAATAACGCATCCACTCCCGACGCGATATACCAGTCAACCAGCCGCTCAAGCCCAGTCCAGTCAATCTGGTTTTCTGCCGTAAACGGGGTCAGCATGACCGGAACAATACCCTCAATGGACTTCATAAATTCTCCTGATCCGCCTGACTGGCGGTGATTGCATTCAAAAAAACAACGCGTAATGTCAGCGCAACGCCAGGCGTGATATCACCTGTTGGTACGCGGGCATGTTAGACGCCCCTTCGCGCTCAACAGCCAGGGAGGCAAACGCCGAGGCAAAGGTTGCAGCCTGTGCCAGGGTTTGCCCGTCGGCTATTGCTGCCGCAAGAGCGCCATTAAAAGCATCACCAGCACCGGTGGTATCCACACTCAGCGCCGGAAAAGCCGGAATATGTTGAAATTGCTGGTTGTCATAAATCAGTGCCCCGCGGCTACCCATGGTGATGATCACCCGCCGGGCTCCACGTGCGACTATTGCCAGAGCAGCGGCACGCGCACTTTCCAGGTCGGTAATTTCCACGCCCGATAACAGCGACGCTTCGGTTTCGTTCGGAGTAATAATGTCGATAAGATCGATGCAGCCCAGAATATCGGGTGAAAATGGCGCCGGATTCATAATCACCTGCACGCCCAATGCTCTGGCAAGCTTCATTGCGTTCAGCGTGGCATCAAAGTTGTTCTCCAGTTGCACCAACAGCACATTACTGCTGGCAAGCTCTGGCGACATGCTGGCAATTTCATCGCTGCTCAGGGTTTTATTGGCACCGGAATAAATGGCAATCATGTTTTCGCCATCATCCTGTGAGACATAGATCAGCGCATTGCCCGTAGGCTCCCGTTCAGACTGGTACAACCGGAAAGAGTGGATCCCGGAAGATGCCAGGTGATCAAAGGCAAACTGGCTAAACTGGTCTTTGCCCACTTTGGCGACAAAATGCACCTGAGCGCCTGCCCGGCTTGCGGCCATCGCCTGGTTAGCGCCTTTGCCCCCCGGCCCCAGTGAACTGCGCTGTGCCAGCAAGGATTCACCACCACGCGGAAACCGGTGCACCCACGCCACAATATCCACATTGAACGCGCCCAAAATGCATACTTTCCCCCGCAGTGCGTGAGGGGAAACGTCCGGGTTGCGAACGGGTTCCTGCTCAGAGAGGCGTTTGAGCAACACTTCAAAGTTGTCGCCAGTTTCGCTGATTAACCGTGACTGCAAGTTACGCCGCACAATCATGGCACCGCCATGGCAACGCCGAATTAACCCTTGTTTCACCAGAGCCGCCAAATCACTACGAATGGTTTCTTTAGTGACAGCAAAATGCCCGGACAGCCAGTCCACCGTGACACGTTCATTTTTATCCAAATGCTCAAGAATTTTGTTACGGCGTTCTTCGCGAAACATAATTTTCCTCTCCAGTACACAATTGAGACTAAGAAATACCCTGGCTGTAAAAAGTGATTTTCTTCAAACCTTACAGAGCAAAACGGAAACAAACAAAAATGACCAAAAACCTTGCGTTAAAAAAAACAAAAACACCTGCTATTTTTTCTTAATTCATTTTCTTGCAGTCATTTATTTGACGCCTGTCACACTAAAACCATATAAAAATAATGGATAAAACACATAACCATCTCACAGACAGAGTTCAATTCATTGATTTAAAACCACAAAAAAATTCAGGCTGCTACTTCATTCATAACAGTGCACCGCAGAGGTTGCCAGCCAGCAGTAGCTGGAAATACTGATTACTGGCAACTCACCAGAAAATATTTATTAGTTAACGGCAGGAAAATATAGAAAAACAAAAACAGAAAAAACCAAAACCAGAAAATATACGCACAACAGCAACCCAATGGTTTTATTTAATACTTAAATCAAATATCAAGGGAAATATACCTGTAAAAACCTGAAAGAATGCATCTTGCAATGAACCTTACAAAACCAACTACTCCCACAGAAGTATTTCCCCGCAAGGAAATATGTCGATAATAAATAGCAATCGCACCCAGAAAAGCCCGGTGTAAAATACAGGTAAGTGGAACAGACCAGCATCAATGGCTGACCTGAGCAGGCATGCTCCCTTGCACCAGAAGGGGAAAACTTTTTTTGCTTCGCCCGGGGGGTCATATGAAGCAGTGGTCCTTTGTGATTTCACAACAACATTCACTCTCCCAAATCTGGGAGGCAAAAGACCTGCAGGCGCTTGCGGCAAGCCAGCACCCCAAACTGGTATTTATCTATACCGGCTCGGGCTTCGACAATTTGTACGCCTTTGTGCAACGCTGGCTGGAAGAGAAACTGGATAACGTTGAAATTATTGGCGTGACCACTGGTGGCCATTTTATGGATAACAGCCCGGGCAGCCAGCAATTAATGGTTAGTATTACGCTGTTTGAACAGAGCTATATTCAGGTTTTACCCGTGAATATGCAGTCTTCCCCCCTGAGCGCGCTCGCCATTAATCAAATTCTGCACCATACACCAAATCTGAGCCTGGTTATGTTGCTGAGCACCCCGGTGGATGACCCGCTACTCGACGTAGTATTAAACCTGCAACTTCCGGAGCAAACTCAACTATTTGGTGGTGTGGCCTCTCCAGTACACCCGACCGGACTATTATGTGGTAGCGACCCGCTACAAAGTGGGTTTGTACTGGTGCTGATTCAGAGCCAGAATTTGCATTGCCGGACATTCAGTTACACCGGCTGGTTACCCATGAGCATGAACCGGCGTATTACTGATGCTCAGGGTTCGTGGATAAAATCTATCGATAACCTGCCCGCGTTCGAGGTGTACCACAACTACACCACAATAGAGAACGACAACCAGTTTGCTCATGACGCACTGGCCTTCCCGGTATTGCTCCCTCGCCCATCGTTGTTGCTTTCACGGGTGCCCGTTGAAGTGAATAACGCCGGGCACATTCGTGTCGCCGGAGATGTGCTTACCGGAGAAGATGTTTCATTTGGTTATGGCGATGCACATCGTAGTCTGGCCTGCATTGATGACTGGTGCACAACACTGGCTGACTTCGCGCCACAAGTGCTGTTTGGTTACTCCTGCACTATTCGCAATATGCTGTTCGCCGATTATGCCTGGCAGGAAACCATGCTGCCGGGCAGCCTGGCACCGATGAGTGGTTTTGTTACCTGGGGGGAGTACAGCTCAGTAAAAGGCAAAGTAACGCTGAATAACACATCGCTGTTGATGGTGGCGCTGCGTGAAGGCAATGCCAGCCCAATATATGCCAGAGCCACGCCGGCCCGAATGGCACGGACACGGCCGTCTTTGATGTCGCGCCTGGTCAATTTTATGCATGTTGCCAGTGAAGAATTCCGGGAGCACAACCAACAACTGAGCACACAGGCTCAGACCGATAAACTCACCGGTTTATATAACCGCTACCGGCTGGACAGTGAATTATTGTCTCTGCTCCACCAGGCGAGCGCTGCACGAAATTTTTCGCTGGTGTTAATGGATATCGACCATTTCAAGCAGGTTAACGATGCTTACGGCCACCAGACAGGGGACAGTATTCTCAGGCAAATAAGTGAGCTGGTATGCAACCAGTTACGCTGGCAGGATATTGCCGGGCGCTGGGGCGGGGAAGAATTTATGTTACTGATTACTGACAGTGATAAAACCCAGCTCACCACGGTGCTGAAACGCCTGCAACAGTCACTCGCTCATGCCAGTATGCCCTTTGGGCTAACCATCACCTGTAGTTTTGGTGCCGCGCAGTGGCAACCAGGCGATGACGAACGAAGCCTGGTCCGGCGGGCTGATATTGCCCTTTATAACGCCAAAGACCAGGGGCGTAACCGGTTTGTGATTGACTGATACCAGGCCAGCCCGAGCTTGTGCTGCGCCACTCATGGCCTGTGTTTTCACTCCACCTGTCTGGCAGTCAGTGAGGTTGATAACATGCTGGCAAAAGCACACATGTCTTGTTTACCTGCCTTTACGCCCCATGCCAGGTGATAACGTTTTCCAGAAATTGTCACGTTTGCAAAAGTGATTGTCAGGTTCTGGTGAGTTTTCTGGCAGGTTTACTATGACACTGGAGCCTCTTATTACAGAGGAACCCGGCATGTTAAAAAACCCTGCACAGAAATATAAAGCGCACCCGCCCATCAGTCTTCCCAACAGACAATGGCCGGATAATACACTGAAAAGCGCCCCACGCTGGCTGTCGACAGATTTACGAGATGGCAACCAGGCGCTGGCCGAGCCAATGGATGGTGCCAGAAAGCTGAAGTTTTGGGACTTGCTGGTTAGCTGCGGGTTCCGGGAAATTGAAGTCGCATTTCCTAGTGCATCGCAAACTGACTTTGACTTTGTCCGCTCACTGATTGAAGAGCAGCGAATTCCGCGGGATGTCACAATTCAGGTGCTGACCCAGGCCCGGGAAGACTTAATTGCCCGCACCTTTGAATCATTAAAGGGAGCCCGGCTGGCAACCATTCATTTATACAATGCGACAGCCCCGCTTTTCAGGGAGGTTGTTTTCCGCCAGACCCGTGATGAAATAATCCAGCTTGCCGTGCGTGCTGCGAGGCAAATTCGCCGGTTATGCGATGAAACGCCAGAAACAGAGTGGTCATTTCAGTATTCCCCGGAAACGTTTTGTTTTACCGAGCCAGACTTTGCCCTGCAGATTTGCGAAGCTGTGGCTGATGTTTGGGAGCCCGGAATAACGTGCCCTATGGTTATCAACCTGCCAGCGACGGTTGAGGTGAGTACACCGAATGTTTATGCCGACCAGATAGAGTATTTCTGCCGCCATTTTTCACGCCGTAAACAGGTTTGTATCAGTGTTCACCCCCACAACGACCGCGGAACCGGCACAGCATGCGCAGAACTGGCGTTACTGGCGGGGGCTGAGCGGGTTGAAGGCTGCCTGTTCGGCAATGGTGAGCGTACCGGCAACGTTGACCTTGTAACACTGGCTCTTAATTTATATACCCAGGGTATTGCACCCGGCCTTGATTTCAGCGAAATGAAAAAAGTGGTTGAGGTGGTGGAAGAGTGTAATCAGTTACCCGTTGCACCGCGTCACCCTTACGCCGGAGAACTGGTCTTTACCGCTTATTCTGGTTCTCACCAGGATGCGATAAAAAAAGGGTTTGCCGCCCGGCAGCACTCTGACTCCCCTTTCTGGCAAATTCCCTATTTACCGCTCGACCCGGCAGATGTGGGATGCAGTTATGACGCGGTGATTCGCGTCAACAGCCAGTCTGGCAAGAGTGGCGCGGCCTGGCTTTTGGAACAGAATCACAACCTGAGCCTGCCACGCCAGTTGCAACAAGACTTCAGTCTGCGCGTGCAAAAAGAAGCGGAAAACGGTGAGAAAGAGATGTCACAAATGGCGGTCTGGCAATTGTTCCGCCAGTCCTATGGGTTGGTTGACACACCAAAACTGCAGTTAAAAGAGTATGCCAGCAATAACCTGCCAGACCAGCGTACAGTGCTTTCAGCGGAAATTTGCCGCAATGGCAAAAAACTGAGTCTGGCAGGAGAAGGAAATGGTTTTCTGTCTGCGGCACTGACTGCATTGTGCCGCGAGGTAAAAGAGGTACTGGAAATAGTGAGTTACCAGGAACATACGCTGGGCAAACGCAGCGACAGCCGCTCAGTTGCCTATGTATGCTGCCAGAACCGGGCTGGAGCATATGCCTGGGGAGTCAGTATTGACAGCGATATTACCCGGGCTTCTCTGCAGGCAATGCTCAATGCCGCTGGCAACCTGCTTACTGACTAAAGTAATCGCTGGGTGAGACACCCATCACCCGGCGGAACATCACACTAAAAGCCCCCGGGCTTGTATAGCCGCAGTCCAGCGCTACCCGTGTTATTTGCTCACCCTGGGCAAGGCGAGCCAGGGCATGCAACAGGCGAACACGGCGCACCCACTCGGCAAACTGCATGCCAGTTTGTTGGTAAAAATGCCGGTTAAGTGTGCGCCCGCTGGCACTGATTTTTACAGCCGCACTCGCAACTGACCAGGGTTCTTGTGGTGCTTCACGCACTGCCTGGCACAATTGCCTCAGGCGCTCAGAAGCAGGCTCTGGTATGTGAAACGGCAGAGTGTCCATCAGGCGGATTTCATCCAGTATCAGTTCATAAATACGTTCATCCCGGCTGCCTGATGCATATTCTGAAGGGAGGTTCAGCGAGCTGACAATCAGCGCACGCAGTAAATCACTCACACTAACCACCTGGCAGGCAACCGGTAAATCAGCCCGGGCGAGCGGTTCAATAAACAACACCCGGGCTTTCACTTCACCGGTAATATGCAGCGCATGAGGAATATCTGCCGGTATCCATACTCCCCGTGAAGGCGGGACAACCCAAAACCCATGGCGGGTCTCCACACGGATTACGCCGCTCAGTGTATGGATAAGCTGCGCACAACTGTGGGTATGCCAGCTTTCATAAGCGCCGTGGCAGTAATCCTGAGCATAGGGAATAACTGACCGGCCTGAAAAATCGAAGTCACTTTGTCTGGTCACTGAGTTACACACTCTCACTTGATTGCTTTGTGCCGGGGCGCTACTGCTAGCGAGCCGTGGTAACAATGATAAAGAGAAACAGCACCGTGATAAACGCTCCTTTTCTCATGGTGTAATTTTAGCGCTGACAAATTGATTAGTTTGACTACGCTTTTCATCCCTGCTTCACTTGTCTGCTCAACCGCCGCGGAACACATCTGAATATTCCACTGTAGCGATAAGATGAGTAAATGATTTGTTGATATGTTAAGAGCAACAAGGCGTATTAATGGCAGCGGGCGTGGTATCTGTTTCAGTCACAACCATTTAAGCAGCGGGAAGGTCAATCAGATGAAAATGGCAAATATCCCTTTTGGTGTAACAAACTGGGAAAATGTAGCACCCGAAGTCCACAGTGGTGAACAGGGCCAGGCAATATGGCGAACAGCAACGTTTGATGGCATTCGGGTGAGGATGGTTGAATATTCACCCGGGTATATTGCAGACCACTGGTGCTCTAAAGGCCATATTCTGCTGTGCCTTGAAGGTGAACTGCATACCGAACTGGATGACGGCCGCACCTTTACCCTCACACCAGGCGCCAGTTACCAGGTTGCAGATGGTGCAGAAGCACACCGCTCATCTACGGTATCCGGAGCAAAACTGTTTATTGTTGACTGACTCCGCCGCAGGTTAAATGCCTGGGTAACTTACCGCCAGCCATGAATCGCCACGGGTGAGCATACAGTGGTTGCATGCTCACCCGTAAACAACGTTTGTGGCGCCTGTTCCCCCATTTCCGGGAGCAGTTAACGTGTCAGTTGCTGGAGCGTGGTTAATTGAGCAACGGCTTCCTGCATGGCATCCATCCCTTTCGCCACCACTTTCAGGCGTTCCAGGCTTTGAGCCACATTGTCTTTTTCATGGCTGTTTTGCTCACTCATATGGGCAATCTGGTCTGCCGCGTGAATGCTCTGGTCAGCCATCGTTTGGGTTGCAGCTACCGTTTCCCGGGTGACCAGGCGTATCCGGCCGATGGTTTCCACAGACTCGCCAATACTTTGTGCGGTTGCCGTAGCCTGTTCTTTGGCTTTGTGAGCCAGGCGGCGCACTTCTTCTGCCACCACGGCGAACCCGCGCCCTGCTTCACCAGCGCGTGCGGCTTCTACCGCGGCATTCAGCGCTAACAGATTGGTCTGGTCTGCAATACTGCGGATCCCCCCGGTGATTTTGGTTATTTCCTCAGATATCGATTCCAGTGACTGCAACCCTTCTTCCAGGCGTTTTTGCGCCTGCTGGGTTTCCCCGGCAGAAGTACTCATGGCACGAATACTGTTCTGGGCAACATCCAGTGCATCACTTTGCCGGTGTGTGGCCTCTTCCAGTAAAGGTAACGCCGAAAGTAACGGGCTGAGCTCCTGCTGGTAGTTAATCACCTGGTCGATAACCCGTGATTGCAAACGGTGCAAAGCTTCCCAGCGCCGTAAGGTACGTTGTGCATAATGGGCAGCATAAGCCGCATACTCCACCGGGAAATGGCGCATCGCATGGTTGTCTTTATCAAAAAACACCAGTGCCGAGAGTGTCTGGTTAATTGGCACCCCAAGAATTTCGCCAAAGCTTGAGAACCCGGCAGCTGGCAGGTTGCCAAAAAAGCGTGCCGCTGGCAGTTGCGCTTTGTTACCCACACGGCGTAACACGCAGTCGTTCAGGATCATGCCGGAAGGTGAGCCATGTTCAGCCACGAATTCCTGCCAGTCACGTTGGGTATGGCTGATAAAATCAGTCGCTTTCAGTAAATAGAGCCGGTCACCGAATTCCAGGTCGCAGAAAAAGTGAATACTCTCCTGGGTTATCTGTGCCACTGAGCGAATAAAAAAGTCATCGCCCACTTTCACACCAAAGGTGTACCCCTCCAGCCCGCTGGCGAGGGAGTCCGGCGAACACCCCAGTTGGCTGGCAAGATAAGGCACAATTGGGTGTTCATGCCCGGTGTCGTCAAATACGGAGGTGACAGTACGGGCTACCGGGTCTGCATGGGCAATCAGCCAGCTACTGCGGGTTGGCTCAAAATTCTGGCTCTTAAAGGGAGCAAAAGATTTCCCGTCTGCAATGCGGCAAAACACCACTACAGCCTGGCCCTGCAAAACCTGGCCTTTACTGCCAATCCAGGTACCACTGAAATCCAGCTTACCGCCAGCGGAACCGCCAATGGCAAGGCAGGGAAAACGACCGGCTTTATACCAGGCCTGCATTAAGAAGCCTTCAGATGCCGACAGGCCATCGCAATAAACCAGAGCAAAGGTATTTTCTGCAGAAAGCGGAATGTTGACCTGCAACGCACTAAGTTCGCGTGAAATAGCATCAACACGGGTGGCGACTGTATGGGTATCACTGGCATGCAGGTTTACATGGTGTACTTCATGTTCTTTCACCAGCGTTTGTGGCAAAAACAGCCAACTGCCTTCCTGCCCTTCTTCGTCGGCATATAAGCACTGTTTTTGCTGGCACAATGTTCCGGTAGAAGAGAGCACCAGCACACTACGTGCGGGAGTACCAAAACGTTGCCACGCTTCACTCACCTGGCGGAAGTTCGCCTGGGGTGGAACGAACACCATTAATATGCCGCCTTTATCAGGCACACCGGCCTGGCGCAGCGAGGCGGGTAATTTTTGGCAATTGAACACCCCACTTACCGGGTGTGCGCCGGTTAATGCACGGGCAGGAGCAGATACAAAAGAAGATAAAATTCCCATAGCGGCCTCATTGTTTTTAATTGAACCAGGAAACCCGCGTTATCAGGAGGAGAAGTACAATCTGTCACCGGTATTATCGACAAGGCGTAGCCATTATTAAGCAAAATGTTACGCGGATGTTGTCAGTTGTGGTGATGATCGCAGTTTCATGCAACGGCCCGGAGAAAATTTGCCCCAGGGAAAATTAACCCTGCGCAGGTTCGCGTTTCTGGCCCTGGAGGCGGGTTTGCCTCGTTTCAGCAATGGGGAGTACCCCGCTATACCCCTGAAGTATAAGCTGTTTTGTAGTGAGATCTGCATCACAACCTTTTCTCTCTGGTACGTTATAAATAAAGCCATTCAGGTATGACTTTCTTACCTGCGCATCAGGGGTTTTACGTGGTTAATTATTTTTAAACGCTGTCTGTCAACTTATTCGTTCGTACAGTGGTTGTAGTGGTCGTCGCTGTTACTACTGTGTTCCATGTGTTGTTGGTTGTAGATGTAGTAGATGTAGATGTAGATGTAGATGTAGCTAAGGTCGTCGATGTCGTTCTTACTGTCATTGTTCGTTATTCGTTAAGCTGTTGCAGTAAAGCAATAACCGCAGTTGTGAAACAGAAGTACTGAGTTACGTCATGTCATTTCGTTAAAGCTGTCGTTGTACAGATGTAGTGTTATAGATGTCGCGTTAAGCCGTTTCGTTGAAGTTGTATTATCTGTGAAATTGGGTTTTACCCACCTGTAACCAAAAAGGCGCCTGCTTTCGCAGACGCCTTTTTTACACCCCAAATACGCCGGGTACACGCTTACTTAATAGTGCGGCTATATGAAGAGTACGGACTAAGCAGCTGTCGCAGACTCAGCATGCTGTGCACCACGCAAACGCCACAACACCACCCAACGTTGTAATGCCGAAACCAGAATTACCGCCCCCAGCACCACCATAATGACAGAGATAACCCCGTTGAACAGGTTGTAGCCTTTTGCTGCCGGGTTGAAATAAACATATTTCACCATCCAGTATGCGGCATAGTTTACTGTGACATACAGATACGCCAGCGGAACCAGGCAGGTAAGGATGTAAATACGTTTTTCAGACAGGCGCAGAATAATCGTCGCACCAATAATCAGGCCAATTGAAGCCATTAACTGGTTAGAAACCCCGAACAACGCCCAGACCGAATTGATATCCCCGGAGTTCAGCAAATACCCCCATAATGCACAGGCAACAATACTGCACCCCACCGCACCGGGTACCCAGGTAGTGCGTTTTAACGGCGGCCAGATATCACCCAGAAAATCCTGTAGCAAATAACGGGCTACGCGGGTTCCGGAATCGACGGCAGTCAGAATAAATACCGCTTCGAACATCACCACAAACTGGAAGAAGTACGATGCCAGGTGGCTGAACCAGGGAACCCGAGTAAAGATATCTGCCATCCCAACCGCCAGTGTCACCGCCCCACCCGTGCGCCCGTACAGATCCAGGCCAATTTCCTGGCTCAGTTTCGGCAGGTTAACGACTTCCATACCCAGGCCGGCAAAGGTGGCGGGGGCAGAGTTAATGGCGAAATAATCGGCCGGGTGTAACGCTGTTGCGGCAATCAGTGCCATTACACCGACAACACATTCCGCACACATGGCGCCAAAAGCAACCGGCAAAATATCATTCCATTTATCAATCTGTTTTGGTGTGGTGCCTGAACCAATAAAGGCGTGGAAGCCTGAAATCGCCCCACAGGCTATGGTGATAGAGATAAACGGCCATACCGGGCCTGCCAGCACCGGACCATTACCGCTGATAAACGAAGTTACGGCAGGGAACTGAATTTCCGGGTTAATAAACACTACGCCGATAACCAGCGCACCAAATACCCCAATTTTCATAAAACTGGAAAGATAACCGCGCGGTGTCAGTAACATCCACACTGGCAGTGCGGTTGCGAAAAACGCATAGCAGGGTAACACCAGGCTCACTGTCGTTGCTTTCAGGCTCAGCCACTCACCAAATGCGGATTCCTGAATATAAGGCCCGGCCACCACACAGGCAAAAATCACTGCAATCCCAACCCAGGTTGCCGCCCGCATATTACCGGTATAGCGTTCCCATAAGCCAACACCCATCGCCACGGGGATAGTCATAAAGACAGCGAAAGTCCCCCAGGGGTTACGCTCCAGTGCATGAACCACCACCATCGACAAACCCGCCATCGTAATGGTGATGATGAACAACATCGCCAGCCCGGTACACCAGCCAGCAACCGGCCCCAGTTCAGATTTCGCCACCTCGGATAACGACTTACCCTGGTGTTTCATTGACGCGAATAACACAACTGTATCGTGAACCGCGCCGCCCACAACACAACCTACCAGCAGCCATAAAAAACCGGGAAAATACCCATATTGAGCTGCCAGAACCGGGCCAACCAGTGGGCCAGCGGCAGCGATTGCTGCAAAATGGCTACCAAAGTTCACCCATTTTTTTGTTGGTACGTAATCTTTTCCGTCTTCCAGCAAATGCGACGGTGTGACTTCACTGTTATCCGTATTCAGCACCTTACGGACGAAGAACACGCCGTACAGCCGGTAACAGATAGCGAGAATACACAGCGTGGCAATAACAAAAGTCAATGCATGTGACATAGCCCAACTCCAGAGATAAAGAAGTTCACGGCTATCTTTTCACAAGGAAAGTCTGCAACAGAGGGGTTTACCAGTGAGCGGTTATAAGCGGATTTAAGTGGCGCTATAGCGTACTGAGCGGTGCGGGTGAAGTGTGAATCCGGCATGCTGAACAGCACCACGCCGGGTTCAGAATTTCAGGCCTTCAGGCCAAGCGCCACTTTCAGGTTTTTCAGGTAGCGGCGGCTCACCGGCACGCTTTGCCCGTCGCGCAGCAATAACTCGGCCTGCCCACCTTCATCAAAACGAATCTCTTTCAGGTGCGCCATATTGACCAGGTACTGCCGGTGGCAACGCAACAACGGCGTGCGTGTTTCCAGAGTACGTAACGTCAGTTCCGTAAAGCCTTCATCACCGTGAGCACTGGTCACAAACACGCCACTCAGGCGGCTGCTGACATAACTGACATCTTCAACCGGCAGCAGATAAATACGACTGTGCCCGGTGCAAGGGATATAACGCAGATTCTCACTTACCTGGGGGAGTAACGCCGTATCCTGTTCAGTGCGTTCGTGGCGCAAACGATGCAGGGTTTTTGCCAGGCGGCTGGCTTCAACCGGTTTGAGTAAATAATCAAAAGCATGTTCCTCAAAAGCCTGTACTGCATATTCATCCCAGGCGGTAAGAAACACAATCCACGGGCGTTTTACCGGGTCGAGCATCCCTACCATTTCCAGGCCACTGATACGTGGCATTTGAATATCCAAAAACACCACATCCGGGTGTTCCCGGTGCACAGCGCCAATTCCTTCCACCGCATTGCTGCATTCACCAATCACCTGGATATCACTTTCTTGCTCCAGCATCGCTCGCAGGTTTTCCCGCGCCAGGGGTTCATCATCCACAATCAGTACTGTAATCATGGCATTTCCTCCAGCGGCAGGCGCAGCGTTACCCGGGTAAAACGTTCTGGCTGGCATTCCACCTGAATCCCACAGGCATCTCCGTATCGCGCCCGCAGGCGTTTATCAACCAACGTCATTCCCAGCCCCTGTGCATCTGGCCCGGGCTGATATAACCCGGCGTTATCTTCAATAGTCAGCACCAGCCATTTACCCTGGGTGCTGGCGTTAATAACTATCTCCCCGGCTCCCAGTAACTGCGAGGTACCGTGCTTGATGGCGTTTTCGACAATAGGCTGCAGCGTAAATGCGGGCAGGTGTTGCATGCTCAGGCTTTCCTGTAAGTTAAGCTGTACATGCAACCGTGACTGAAAACGAGCCTGTTCTATTTGCAGGTAAGCATTCACGTGGTCCATTTCATCAGCCAGGGTAACAACTTCCGCCGGGCGCTTGAGGTTTTTGCGAAAGAACGTAGACAAGTACTGCACCAGCTCGCACGCCTGGTCTTTATCGCGGCGGATCACGGCCACCAGGGTATTGAGCGCATTAAACAAAAAATGGGGGTTAACCTGGGCATGCAGCAGTTTGATTTCAGACTGGGTGAGTAACTGTTTTTGCCGCTCATACTGCCCGGCGAGAATTTGCGCCGAGAACAGACGGGCAATGCCTTCACCCAGTGTGCGGTTGATAGAGCTGAATAACCGGTTTTTAACTTCGTAGAGCTTAATGGTGCCCACCACTTTGCCATTCTCGCCGTGCAACGGAATGACCAAAGTGGAGCCCAATTTACAGTGGGAGTCCAGCGAGCAGCGGTAAGGGACCGCATTGCCATCGGCATAAACTACTTCGCCAGTTTCAATGGCACGTAATGTCAGGCCTGAAGAAATAGGCCTGCCCGGCAGGTGATGGTCGTCGCCAGTGCCGGTAAACGCCAGCAGTTTCTCGCAATCTGTAATGGCAACCGCACTGATATCCAGCTCCTGGTAGAGCACATGAGCCACCCGCATACTGTTTTCCTGGTTAAAACCGTTGCGCAGAATACCTTCAGTCAGCGCCGCCACTTTCAGCGCGGTAGTGGAAAACGCGGAGGTGTATTTCTCCAGCATGGCGCGTTTATCCAGCAGAATACGCATGAACATGGCGGACCCCACGGTGTTGGTGACCACCATAGGCGCAGCAATGCTCTCTACCAGGTGCAGTGCTTCGTTGTACGGGCGGGCAATCAGCAAAATAATCCCCATCTGGAGCACTTCAGCTACGAAGGTGGTTGCGCCCGCCGTTATTGGGTTAAACAACAGGTCTGCACGCCCACGGTTAACCAGGATGCGGTGCATCAGGCCACCCAGCAACCCTTCAACAATGGTGGATATCATGCAACTGAATGCCGTCATACCGCCCATGGCATAACGGTGTAAACCGCCTGTCAGCCCCACCAGGCCACCAACCAGCGGCCCACCCAATAAGCCCCCCATCACCGCACCAATCGCCCGGGTATTGGCAATAGAATCTTCAATATGCAGCCCAAAATAGGTGCCCATAATGCAGAAAAAGGAAAAGGTGACGTAGCAAAGTAATTTGTGCGGTAAGCGGACAGTAACCTGGGTTAACGGAATAAACAGGCGGGTTTTACTCATTAACCAGGCAATAACCAGGTAGACACACATTTGCTGGAGCAACAGCAGAACAAGGTTGAACTCGTACATATACGCCCGCAGGAGTCATCACAGTGATGACGGCTACCTTAGCGCGCAGCAGGTTCGCTTTCTTTGAAGGCTTTCAACTATTTTTGATTTTACAGAACAAAATGCAGTAAACCATAACAGATACGCATACGGGCCGCTCAAAATGTGGCCCGTATGCAGTGGGCAGCTAACTACCGGTGTGGCAATTACACTGCGCGGAAGGCGATATCCTCAGGAATGACTTCACCCTGCCAGTACATTTGGGCGGCAACACGTCCAGCCAACTGACGGTAGATAGTGGTGAACTCACTTTCCGGGCGGCTAATGACAGTAGGTGTGCCACGGTCCAGGTCTTCACGCAGGTTAATATGCAACGGCAATTGCCCTAATAATGTGGTGTGGTATTGCTGGGCCAGTTTTTCAGCACCACCAGTACCGAAGATGGGCTCATGGTGGCCACACTGGCTGCAAATATGCATGCTCATGTTTTCAACCACACCCAATACCGGCACTTCCACTTTCTCAAACATCACAATGCCTTTGCGGGCATCAATCAGGGCGATGTCCTGAGGTGTGGTGACCACCACGGCTCCGGTAACCGGAATATTTTGCGCCAGCGTCAACTGGATATCCCCGGTGCCTGGCGGCATATCCAGCACTAAATAGTCAAGATCCGGCCACAAGGTTTCCTGCAGTAACTGCATCAGTGCTTTACTGGCCATTGGGCCGCGCCACACCATGGCGTTGTCATCGGTAACCAGGTAACCAATTGAGTTGGTTGCCAGGCCATGAGCCATGACGGGTGCCATATGGGTGCCATCCGGGGAACTGGGGCGTTCAGCTTCTGCACCCAGCATGGTGGGAACTGACGGCCCATAGATATCGGCATCCAGAATCCCTACTTTTGCCCCTTCTGCCGCCAGTGCCAGCGCCAGATTCACGGCAGTAGAAGATTTACCCACCCCACCTTTGCCTGAACTGACCGCAATAATGTTTTTAACGCCATTAATGCCGGGATGATTTTTCACCCGCTTCATGGTGGCAATATGGTGTGTCAGCTTCCAGTCCACCGCTTTCGCGCCGGTAATACGCAACAGATCTGCGCTACATTGCTCTTTCAGCTCTTCAAATGCACTGGCCCAGGCAAATGGCATCTGCAATTCAATATGCAGCGTGTCATCAAGCCAGGTGACATGGCGCAATGCTTTCAGCGCTGTCAGATTATGTTTAAGCGTTGGGTGCTGAAAATTAGCCAGTGTCCCGGCCACCATAGCTCGCATGGCTTCAGGGGACTTAACCTGGGATTGAGAATTCATCCCGACTCCTTTGCTTTATTCTTGTGATGTGAACCGGCAGGCCGCAAGGCGCTGCACAATGGCTTAAGCATACCAGAACTCCAGCCTGCTCCGGGTAGCGGTGTAAAAATTTCTCATACATTTGCATGCAGCTACGCATTTGTCTGTTCAATCTGTGTTCTGTTGCGATTTTATCCCCGGGCGGTTACGGAAAGTAGCCGTTTCGCCCTTACCAAACGCCTCCCTTTCGGGTAACATCGAAACCCCTTTTTACAACTAAAGATGTAATTGTCACTATGGCTCAAGTCGCTAAAAAAATTCTGGTAACGTGTGCGCTGCCGTACGCCAACGGCTCCATTCACCTGGGTCACATGCTGGAGCATATCCAGGCTGATATCTGGGTTCGTTACCAGCGAATGCGCGGCCACCAGGTCAATTTCATCTGCGCGGACGATGCGCACGGCACGCCTATCATGCTCAAAGCGCAACAGCTGGGTATCAGCCCGGAGCAGATGATTGCCGAAATGAGTCAGGAACATCAGACCGATTTCGCTGGTTTTAATATCAGCTATGACAACTACCACTCCACACACAGTGATGAAAACCGTGAGCTGTCGCAGCTGATTTACACCCGCCTGAAAGAAAACGGTTTTATTAAAAACCGGACCATTTCCCAACTGTATGATCCGGAAAAAGGGATGTTCCTGCCAGACCGTTTTGTGAAAGGCACCTGCCCGAAATGTAAATCACCGGATCAATACGGCGATAACTGCGAAGTGTGCGGCGCAACTTACAGCCCGACTGAGCTTATCGACCCGAAATCGGCGGTTTCTGGTGCCACACCGGTCATGCGCGAATCTGAACACTTCTTCTTTGACCTGCCTTCTTTCAGCGAAATGCTGAGTGCCTGGACTCGCTCTGGTGCACTGCAGGAACAAGTGGCGAACAAAATGCAGGAGTGGTTTGATGCTGGCCTGCAGCAGTGGGATATCTCCCGCGATGCGCCTTACTTTGGCTTCGAAATTCCCGACGCGCCGGGCAAGTATTTCTACGTGTGGCTGGATGCGCCTATTGGCTACATGGGTTCTTTCAAAAACCTGTGCGACAAACGTGGCGACCTGAACTTTGACGACTGGTGGAAAAAAGACGCTGATTCCGAGCTGTATCACTTTATCGGTAAAGATATTGTTTACTTCCACAGCCTGTTCTGGCCTGCCATGCTGGAAGGCAGCGGTTACCGCAAACCAACCAACTTGTTTGTGCACGGTTATGTCACGGTGAATGGCGCGAAAATGTCCAAATCGCGCGGCACGTTTATTAAAGCGAGCACCTGGCTTAACCATTTCGATGCCGACAGCCTGCGCTATTACTACGCAGCGAAACTCTCTTCCCGTATTGATGACATCGACCTGAACCTGGAAGATTTCGTACAGCGTGTTAACGCCGATATCGTTAACAAAGTGGTTAACCTGGCATCGCGTAACGCTGGTTTTATTGCTAAGCGTTTCGGCGGCAAACTGGCTGAAAACCTTGCTGACCCGGCACTGTTCAAAACCTTCACTGACGCAGCACAAACCATTGGCGACGCATGGGAAAGCCGTGAATATGGCCGTGCCATCCGTGAAATTATGGCGCTGGCCGACCAGGCTAACCGCTATGTAGATGAACAGGCACCCTGGGTGGTGGCAAAACAGGAAGGCCGCGACACCGACCTGCAGGCCATTTGCTCCATGGGTATTAACCTGTTCCGGGTGCTGATGACCTACCTGAAACCAGTGCTGCCAGTACTGGCTGAGCGTGCAGAAGCGTTCCTGAACACCACGCTGAGCTGGGATGATGTGGCAACACCGTTACTGGCCCACCAGGTTAACAATTTCAAAGCGTTGTATAACCGTATTGAGATGAAACAGGTGGAAGCTCTGGTGGAAGATTCCAAACAGGAAACTGCACCAGCTAAAGTGGTTACCGGGCCGCTGGCAGATGACCCAATTCAGGACACCATCACGTTCGATGACTTCGCCAAAGTGGATATGCGTATTGCACTTATCCAGAACGCTGAGTTTGTTGATGGCTCCGATAAACTGCTGCGCCTGACACTGGATCTCGGTGGTGAAACCCGCAATGTGTTCTCCGGTATTCGTTCAGCTTACCCGGACCCGCAGGTACTGACTGGCCGCCTGACCGTTATGGTAGCCAACCTGGCGCCACGCAAAATGCGCTTTGGGGTATCTGAAGGCATGGTGATGGCAGCAGGCCCTGGCGGGAAAGATATTTTCCTGTTAAGCCCGGACAGCGGTGCCCAGCCTGGCCAACAGGTAAAATAAGCAACCCAGTTAATCAGTGCTGGGGCAGGTATCATTCCGCATCTGGCACTCTGCAACGGGTTAGCAAACTGGAAAGGGAGAATACGTTCTCCCTTGAGTCTGATGACAAACCTCATGTCCGCACAAAACGAGAGGATGTCACCCAATAAAAAACCCGGAAAATCAATTCATTGATTTTCGGCTGCTCACTAAAAAGAAGGAAAAACCACATTTTTTCCTTCTTTTTCATCACGCTAAAGGGAGAATACGTTCTCCCTTTTTTATTGCCCGCTGTTTTGCGGCCTGCTCCGCGCCCTTCGCGTTCACCCACATTTCGCTGGCTTACGAAGCATTCACTGCTCTGGCTTCTTACACTGCTCGCCATAACAACCCAATGGAGAGCACCATGATTGCCGTACTTTTTGAAGCCGAAACGCACCCTGATGCGCAGGCGCGTTACCTGGAACTGGCAGAAGCCCTGAAACCGGAACTGAAAAACATTGATGGCTTCATTGCTATTGAACGTTTTCACAGCCTGAACACACCGGGCAAGATTTTATCGCTCTCCTGGTGGCGTGATGCCGAAGCTGTGCTCACATGGAAAAACCATATGTCACACCTGGCCGCGCAGAAGGAAGGACGCCAGGCGATTTTTGCCAGTTACCGAATTCGGGTGGCAGAGGTATTACGTGATTACTCATTAAATACAGGAGCACAACACGATGTTTGATATCCATCTGGTTCTGAATAACACGCCCGGCGCACTGGCAACCATGGGCAAAATACTGGGTGAAAATGGAATTGGCCTGGAAGGCGGAGGGGTGTTTACCGCAGAACATATCAGCCATGCCCATTTTTTAGTTGAAGAAGGTGAACGGGCGCAACAGGTGCTGCAACAGGCCGGGTTTACCGTACTGGCAATAACCCGGCCCGTGATTAAAAAATTAAAACAGGAAAAACCTGGCGAACTGGGTGCTATCGCCACAGTATTGTCAGACCATGACATTAATATTCTCGTGCAGTACAGTGACCACCATAACCGCTTAATTCTGCTGACAGATAACAATGCACAGGCCCGGGAAGTGACAAAGCAATGGGATATCCCGACACCATGACACAGATACAGGCACAGACCACGCTGCCCGACACGCAGCCAATCTCTGTCGAACAACGTATTGCAGAGGTGGCCAGCGCCATCTCTGATGCTTCCCGCGCCACTATGCTCTGTGCACTGATGGACGGGCGCGCATGGACAGCGACCGAACTGAGCGCCACCACACACATTGCCGCATCAACCGCCAGTGCGCACCTGGCAAAGTTGTTAAAAAGTGGGCTGGTGCAGTGCGTCACTCAGGGCCGCCACCGGTATTATCGGCTGGCCGGGCACGATATTGCTGCACTGCTTGAATCCATGATGTGCATTTCAACACAGCAGGTGCAGGCCCCTGAAAGCCGGGCACCGGTTCTATTGCGCCATGCCCGTACCTGCTACGACCACCTGGCGGGGGAAGTTGCGGTAAAAATTTACCAGGTTATGCACCAGGCAGAATGGATCACCCCGGATGGCAGCACATTAACCCCTAAGGGAACCTTGGCCTTTTTGCAGGCAGGGATCACGCTCAATACCGCCAGCAGGCGTAAACCCTGCACGGCATGCCTGGACTGGAGCGAGCGGCAGTTTCATGCTGGTGGTGAAGTTGGCGCGGCATTACTGCGTACTTTTGAACAAAACAACTGGCTGGTACGTACGCCAGGTTACCGTGAAGTGACAATAACGGCCGCGGGCGAAAAAGCACTGCAGCGTATTTTTAACTTTGCCTGACGGTTGCTGGCACGCGGTCCGTTTTTATCGCCATACAGGCGGTTTACCCGTTCTGGCACACAAAGCCTTATGTAACGCGCCTGTTTCACTTTATAATCGCCCTGTTAACATTAAGGAGTCCGATAATGAAAGTAACGCGATTTTTTCTGATTGCCGGTATGGTTTTGATGGCACTGGGCGGTATCGGCGGCGTGATGCTCGCTGGCTACACCTTTATTTTACATAGCCAGTAAGCCTGCGTTGCAGGCACTCGAACACCTGGTCCACTATTACTGCGGCCAGCGCCACCAGCACTGCACCCTGAATAACGTAAGCGGTATTAAAACCGCTCAACCCCACAATAACAGGGGTGCCCAGCGTTTTTGCCCCCACCGTTGAGGCGATGGCGGCAGTACCAATATTGATGATGACCGACGTGCGGATACCCGCAATAATCACTGGTGCAGCCAGGGGTAATTCCACTTTCAGTAACACCTGGCCGGGGCGCATCCCCATCCCCTGAGCCACTTCTTTGACTTCTGCCGGTACTGCATTCAACCCGGCCAGTGTGCCCTGTAATACTGGCAATAAACCATACAGAAACAGAGCCAGCATCGCGGGTTCGCTGCCAAACCCCATTACCGGCACCGCCACAGCCAGCACCGCCACCGGGGGGAATGTTTGCCCTGCTGCCGCCAGTGTTTGTACCAGGTGGCGAAAAGGTTCACCCGCCGGGCGGGAGACCAGTATCCCCACACCACCCGCCACGGTAACAGCGCAGGCACTTGAGATTGCCACCAACACCATATGCGCCCATGCCAGTGAGATAAAGCTGGATTGTTGCCACACCGGGCGCTCCAGCCCGGGAAACAGGTAGTGAAACAGCGGGCCACTGTAAGGCATACCGAACAACAGCCCGAGAAACAACGCGGCCAGCCAGAAAAGAGGTAAACGTAATAGCGTCTTCATGGTGTCACACCCTGGTTAATCACATCCTGCAGGTGCAAATTCCCCACAACTTCACCTGTACCATTAACCACAGGCAGAACGTGCCGGGCCTGCTGAATAAATGCAGACAACGCTTCACGCAAAGATAACGCCACTGACACAGGCACCCCACCACTGGGTGCTTCGCCCAGGCGTACCAGATTTTTCACGCAGTACAGCCCCAACAGGCGAATTCCCCGGTCGCTGTCGCCAAAAAAGCCACGCACAAAATCGTTGGCAGGCTGGCGCAGCAAGGTATCTGGCGCCCCCTGTTGCACTACTTTGCCGTTGTCCATCAGGACCAGGTGGTCGGCAAGTGCCAGGGCTTCGTCAATATCATGAGTGACCAGAATGATGGTGCGCCCCTCTGCGCGCTGCACACGCAAGATCTCTTGTTGCAGGCTGCTGCGGGTAACAGGATCCAGAGCACCGAAAGGCTCATCCATTAATAACACTTCCGGATCAGCCGCCAGTGCCCGGGCCACCCCAACCCGTTGTTGCTGGCCGCCTGAAAGCTGGTGAGGGTAACGCTGGTAAAATACCGCCGGTTCCAGATTAAGTAATTCCAGTAACTCGATAACCCGGCTGTGTATTTTTTTATCCGGCCATTTCAGCAGGCGTGGCACGGTGGCAATATTCTCCGCGACCGTCCAGTGGGGAAATAAACCAATGGACTGAATGGAATAGCCCATACGCCGGCGCAGAGCAGTAACCGGATGGCGGGTTACTGGCTCACCAGCAAAGCGAATTATACCGCTGTCAAAATCCACCATGCGGTTAATCATTTTCAGCATGGTGGATTTACCGGAACCGGATGTGCCCACCAGTACACTGAATGCCCCCCGGGCAAAATTCAGCGAGACATCACTGACGGCTGCTTTGCCATGAAAGGCTTTGGTGACATGTTCAAATTCAATCATGGTTGTTATGCTCCAGCCGGTGAATAAGCAGATGGAAAATACGGTCGGCCAGCACTGCCAGCGCCACTACAGGGATAACGCCCAGCAGTACCAGTGACTGGGCGCTGGCTGATAACCCCTGGAAAATCAATGCGCCAAACCCACCGGCGCCAATCAGTGCCGCCACCACCGCCATGCCTGTAGTTTGCACAGTAACCACGCGTAAATTACGTAACAACACCGGTAATGCCAGTGGCACTTCCACCTGCACAAAACATTGCCATGGCGTCATACCATTCCCCTGAGCACTCTCTTTAACCGCCTGTGGCACTTGATCCAGCCCGGCTACCACACCGCGCACCAGGGGCAACAGCGCATATAACACCAGAGCGATGATAGCCGGTGCTGCGCCAATGCCGCCAATTCCCAGCGTACCTAACCATGGCAGGGCGTTACCCAGGGCGGAAAGTGGCGCTATCAGTAACCCAAACATGGCAACAGAAGGTACGGTTTGAATCACATTCAACACGCTGAACACAGAAGACTGAGCCTGCGGTTTACGGTGCAGATATAGCCCCAGAGGAATGCCGATAACCAGCGCAGGCAGCAGGGTGCCGAAAGTCAGTGCCAGATGGCGCAGTAACGCATCATCAAACACAGCTTTGCGGTTGGCGTACTCTTTCAGCAAAGACAACCCATCGAAATGGCCGGAATACAACAGGGCCAGCGGAACCAGCCACAATTGCAGGTACATTATGGCGCGTACAGCGGGTTTCATAGGCAGAGAGCGTGCGGCTTCGCTAAACCCAATCAGGCTGATTGCCAGCACCAGCCAGGTGCCGCCTGCCAGTGAAACTCTGGCATAAGGGTGAGAGCCGCCCGCCAGTTGGTTCGCCCAAAAACCACAGGCAAACAGCCAGCCAATAAATAACAGTTCGAATAACAGCACCACCACCAGGCGGTGGCGTGGAGAACTGCATGCCAGCAGCACAACAGCCGACAGTAACAGCGCGGCTGTTGAATAAGGAACCAGGGCGGAAAGCATTACGGGCTGCCCGCTCAGCAGGCGGTTAGGCGCCATGGTAAGTACAGGCAAATACAGTACGGTAACCACTAACAATGCTACCAGAACCCAGAGCACCGGGTTCTGGCGAAAACTGCTACATACGTTTTGCCACAACCTAGTCAACAAAATGATTTGCCTTTAGCCAGGTCTGCGCCACACTACTGGCATCGATACCTTCAACTGCAATTTTGGCATTAAGTTGCTGCAACGTTTTTTCATCCAGCGCGCCGAATACTGGTTTTAACCAGGTGGCAATGTCCGGGTGTTCTTTAAGTACTGCTTCACGAATAACCGGCGCGGGTGCGTAAACAGGCTGGGTGCCTTTCGGGTCGCTCAGGGTGCGCAAACCCAGTGCTGCTACCGGGCCATCGGTGCCATAGGCCATTGCAGCATTCACGCCCGAGGTATTTTGGGCTGCGGCTTTGATGGTCACAGCGGTATCCCCACCGGCAAGGGACAATAGCTGGTCCTGTGACAGTGTAAAACCATAAGCTTTTTCGAAAGCAGGCAGGGCATCTGGCCGTTCAATAAATTCGGCAGAAGCCGCCAGCTTGAATGTACCACCCTCTTTCAGGTAACGGCTCAGGTCATCAAGGGAAATGAGATGGTTTTTCTCTGCCACATCGTCGCGAACCGCAATGGTCCAGGTATTATTAGCCGGAGCGGGTGTCAGCCAGACCAGGTGTTTTTTTGCCGCATCCAGTTGTTTGACTTTTTCATAACCTTGTTGCGGGTTTTTCCAGACCGGGGAACTGGCTTCATTAAAGAAAAATGCGCCGTTCCCGGTATATTCAGGGTAGATATCCAGCGCACCTGAGGTAATTGCGCCGCGCACGACCGGTGTGGTTCCCAGCTGGATTTTATTTTCTGTTTTCACACCATGAGCATTCAGCACCTGCAGAATAATATTGCCCAGTAATGCGCCTTCCGTATCAATTTTCGAACCGACTTTCACCGGGTCTGCTGCCTGTGCAGGTAAAGCCAGAACCAGTGCTGCGCCCAGTAAACATGATGACCACAGGGTACTTTTTTTCATTTTCTCTCCGTTTCTCTGTTCGTCAACTGCATGAAAAATAAGGATAGCGGAATATTTCCGGCAAAGGGATGTCGGGCAGAAAAATCTGTGCGTAAAACAAAACGGGCCATCACCTGGCAGGGTGACAGCCCGTCATCAACAGTAACGCCAGGGTTTACAGCAAGTCAAACGAACCCTGTTTCACCCGTGCAGAATCCAGGCCGATAAATACGTTGAATTTGCCTGGCTCCGCGACATATTGCATGCGGGCATTCCAGAACTTCAGCGCATTGATATCAACCGGGAAGCTGACAGTCTGGGTTTCGTGGGGTTTCAGGGTCACTTTTTTGAACCCACGTAACATTTTCACCGGGCGGCTCATGCTGGCAGTGACATCCTGCAAATAGAGCTGCACCACTGTTGCCCCTTCCCGGTCGCCGGTATTGGTAACAGTAACGCTCGCCGTGACCGTGCCATCCCGTTTCATCACCGGTGAAGACATTTTCACATCCGACACCTGGAACGTGGTATAGCTCAGGCCATAACCGAACGGGAACAGCGGGCCGTTTGCTTCATCATAATAGTGCGATGTGTATTTATCCGGTTTTTCCGGGTTATACGGGCGGCCGGTATTCAGGTGGCTGTAGTAAACCGGAATTTGCCCAACTGAACGTGGGAAAGACATGGGTAATTTGCCGGACGGGTTGTAATCGCCAAACAGCACATCTGCGATGGCATTGCCCCCTTCGGTGCCAGCGAACCAGGTCTCCAGCATGGCATCAGCCTGCTGCTGTTCTTTCACCAGCGCCAGCGGGCGGCCATTCATCAGTACCAGCACCAGTGGCTTGCCGGTGGCCTTCAGGGCAGCAATCAGGTCGCGCTGGCTTTGCGGAATGGTAATATTGGTGCGGCTGGATGCTTCATGAGCCATGCCCTGCGCTTCACCCACAACTGCCACAACAACGTCGGCGCTTTTCGCCGTGTTGACGGCTTCGTCTATCATGGCCTGTGGTGAACGCGGGTCCTGCTGCACGGCTTTTTCATAGGAGTTCAGAAAATCAATAATGCCCTGGTGGTTAGAAATATTGGCACCACGCGCATAAACAATGTGTGCGCTGTTGCCTGCGGCGTTTTTGATGCCCTGCAACACACTCACAGACTGGCTGGCAACACCGGCTGCAGACCAACTGCCCATCATGTCTCGCTGGCTGTCGGCCAGAGGCCCAATAACCGCAATAGTGCCCTGTTTTTTGAGCGGCAGCGTGTGCAGGCGGTTTTTCAGCAACACCAGGCTTTCACGAGCCACTTCGCGGGCTTCTTTGCGGTGCAGGCGGCTTTCTGCGTTGGTGTCCACCGGGTCACTGCTTTTAGGCCCCAGGTGCCCGTATGGGTCGTTAAATAACCCCATATCATATTTAACGTTCAGAACGTGCCGTGTTGCATCATCCAGTTCTGCCATGCTGACAGCACCGCTTTTAATCAGCCCGGGCAAGTATTTGCTGTAATACTCATCGCTCATGCTCATATCAATACCGGCTTTAAGCGCGATACGCACTGCATCCTGTGGGTCACTGGCTACACCGTGGTTGATTAACTCTTTGATGGCACCATGGTCAGAAATGGTAATGCCTTTAAAGCCCCACTCTTTGCGCAGCACATCTTTGAGTAACCAGGAGTCAGACGTTGCCGGGGTGCCATTCAGTGAGTTCAGGGCAATCATCACCCCGCCACTGCCCGCATCCAGCCCGGCTTTGTAAGGCGGCAAATAGTCGTTGAATAACCGCTGCGGGCTCATATCCACCGTGTTGTACTCTTTCCCGCCTTCTACCGCGCCGTATGCGGCGAAGTGTTTCACGCTGGTCATTACCGAGTAGCGGTCTGCCGGGCTTTTCCCCTGCATGGATTCAACCATGGTGCGGCCCATGATGGATGTGAGATAGGTATCTTCACCGAACCCTTCAGACACCCGCCCCCAACGCGGATCCCGGCTCACGTCTACCATAGGCGCCCAGGTCATATTCAGGCCGTCATCGGCGGCTTCCCAGGCCGAAATGCGCCCCACAGTGCGCACCGCATCAAGGTCAAATGTGGAAGCCAGCCCCAGGCTTATCGGGAATACTGTGCGCTGGCCGTGCACCACATCATAGGCAAAAAATAAGGGAATTTTCAGGCGGCTGAGTTGCATCACCTGATCCTGCATTTTACGAATATCCGGGCGAGTCACCGTATTAAAAATAGCGCCGACGTGCCCTTCTTTAATCATTTCACGAATTTTTTCTTTTGGGTTGTCAGGCCCAACGCTAATTAACCTGAGCTGGCCGATTTTTTCATCGACAGTCATTTTTTTCAGCAGGCTGGTGACAAAAGCATCACGCGCCTCGGTGGTCATGGGATGGGGACCAAACAAATCATCGGCCAGTGCAGGTTGCAGCGCAAGACTCACGGCAAGCCCCACAGAACAAAGCCATTTCATAAGTTGACTCTCAGGTTAAGGCGGTGCCTGGCTGACGCCGCACAGAAAAATAAAAAGGGCAGTTTGCCACAAGCAGGAATGAGTAAAAAGTAAGATAATCCGGATATATGCACCTGTTTTGCAAAATGACTCTCCACAAATTGATTTTTTCGGCGCTATGCTTAATGCCGAAATTTGTTCATCACAGGAGTGGGACATGTCTTACGTCGTGAAATCGAAACACCTGGCCTTTATAAATGAACTCAAACATCTGGTAGGCCATCATCATGTTCTTACTGACCCGGCACGCACTGCTCGCTACCGTAAAGGTTTCCGGTCTGGTGAAGGAGACGCGCTCGCCGTAGTGTTTCCTGGTTCGCTGCTCTCTTTGTGGCAGGTACTGAAAGCCTGTGTCGCCACCGACAAAATTATTCTGATGCAGGCGGCCAATACAGGTTTAACCGAAGGGTCCACGCCAAGTGGCAACGATTATGACCGAGATATTGTCATTATCAGCACCTTACGGCTGGACAAACTGCACTTACTGGAAAACGGTGAACAAGTGCTGGCCTGGCCGGGAACCACGCTGTACCAACTGGAAAAAGCACTGAAACCTTTAGGGCGTGAACCCCATTCTGTCATTGGCTCTTCCTGTATAGGCGCGTCAGTTATGGGTGGCGTGTGCAATAACTCTGGCGGTTCCTTAGTGCAACGCGGCCCGGCTTACACCGAAATGGCTCTGTATGCACAAATTGACAGCCAGGGGCAGTTGCATTTGGTTAACCATCTGGGGATTGACCTGGGGGAAACCCCTGAGCAAATACTGTCGCAACTCGACGATGAAAAAATCGCGCCGGAACGGGTGCAGCATGATGAACGGCGGGCATCTGATAACGACTACCAGCACCGGGTACGCCAGGTAGATGCCAATACACCTTCCCGCTACAACGCAGACCCGGACCGGTTGTTCGAGGCTTCCGGCTGCGCCGGGAAACTGGCGGTGTTCGCCGTGCGCCTGGATACCTTTGCCGCCGAGAAACAACAGCAGGTGTTTTATATCGGAACCAACCAAACACAGGTGCTGACTGAGTTACGCCGCCATATGCTGGCTGAATTTACGCACCTGCCGGTTGCCGGGGAATATATGCACCGGGATATCTACGATATTGCCCAAACCTACGGCAAAGACACGTTCCTGATGATAGACAAGCTCGGCACCGACAAGATGCCTGCCTTGTTCAGCCTCAAAGGCCGTACCGATGCCATGCTGGAAAAACACCATCTGTTTAAACCCCATTTCACTGACCGTTTCATGCAGAAAATCAGTGGCTATTTTCCCAACCATTTACCTTCAAGGATGCAGGAATGGCGGCAGAAATATGAGCACCATTTGTTGCTGAAGATGTCCGGTGACGGCATTGCCGAAGCGCAGACTTTTCTTGAGCGTTATTTTCGCGATGCCGAAGGCGACTTTTTTGTCTGCACTGCGCAAGAAGGGGCGAAAGCCTTTTTACACCGTTTTGCAGCTGCCGGTGCGGCCATTCGTTACCATGCGGTTCATGCCGATGAAGTTGAGGATATTCTGGCGCTGGATATTGCCCTGCGCCGTAACGACACCGACTGGTTTGAACACCTGCCGCCAGAACTGGACAGCCAAATTCTGCACAAGCTCTACTACGGGCACTTTATGTGCTATGTGTTCCACCAGGACTATATTGTGAAAAAAGGCGTGGATGTGCATGCGCTTAAAGAGCAGATGCTGGAACTGTTACGTGAACGTGGCGCGCAATACCCGGCGGAACATAATGTCGGCCATTTATACCCGGCACCACCTGCGCTGCAAAACTTCTACAAAGCAAACGACCCCACCAACAGTATGAACCCGGGGATTGGTAAAACCAGTAAACTGAAAAACTGGCAGGCTCCTCAGGAAACACCTTCAGAGCAGGCTTAAGTTGTTACACCTGGCGGCTAACCGCCAGGTTCCCCACCGCTTATTCCCCGGACTGCACCGGTTCGTTACTTGCCATATCGGTGGTTTTCTCTTGCTTATAAGCCAGCGCTGCGGCAGGTACCGGAGACGCTTTACCGGTTTCCAGCCAGGTACGAATCCGGCTGGCATCGGCGAAGTGGGTATATTTCCCGAACGCATCCAGAACCACCAGCGCCACCGGGCGCTTATTGATTACAGTACGCATCACCAGGCAGTGGCCCGCTTTATCGGTATACCCCGTTTTGGTGAGCTGAATGTCCCAGTTATCTCTGAAGATCAGGTGGTTAGTATTACGAAATGGCAGGCTGTAGTTCGGGTGGCTGAACTGCGCTTCGTCTTCCCGTGTGGTACTGAGTTCGCCAATCAACGGGTACTGGCGGCTTGCCATGACCAGTTTGGACAGATCACGTGCGGTTGACACGTTGCTCGGCGACAACCCGGTCGGCTCTACATAATGCGTATGAGTCATACCCAATGCCCGCGCTTTGGCATTCATGGCGCGAATAAACGCGTCGTACCCGCCTGGGTAGTGCGCTGCAAGGCTTGCGGCAGCGCGGTTTTCTGAAGACATCAACGCCAACAGCAACATATTGCGCCGGCTGATTTCACTGTTGAGTTTGACCCGCGAGAAGACACCACGCATTTCCGGCGTATGGCTGATATCCACGGACAGCATATCGTTCAGTGGCTGATGGGCGTCCAGAACCACCATCGCCGTCATCAGTTTGGTGAGCGAAGCAATAGGCCTTACCCTGTCCGGGTGGCTGGCATAGAGCACTTTGCCATCGGCGAGGTCAACCACCATTGCACTCCCTGAGGCAATTTGTGGCTGGTCGGCCACCACAGCATGGGCGACCGGTTTGGCCCGCGCAATAGCATGATGGGCAGTGGCATGCGCCGTTTTATGTGGTGTGTGGTGTACCGTTTTCTTTACCTCTGCCTTTTTGCTGGCAGTGGCGTGTTTCGTCTGGGCTGTGTGATGAACTGTTTTATGTGTTTTTGTGTGGGTGACCGTGCTGGTTGCCTGCTCAGCAGACACATAAGGCACCGCACTAAAAAGAGCGACACTAAGCAAAGTAAGGCGAATATTTTTATGCATGGCAACAAATTCAACAGGGTTATCTCTGCGCGATACTACGCACACCGCGCTCTGGAATGGCGCTGGCGCCAGAATAATACTCCGCAGTCAGTTGTAACCGCCAGCGAAGATTCGTTATTAAATACTGCAATTTATTCTATAAAAAACAATTTGAGCCAGGGCAACAGTGCCAGCACCTGAGCACACCATGCAGGCGGATTACAGGAGACTGCATCCGGGGATAAAAGCAGCACAGCATAATTGACTAACGCGAGGTTGCCGGAGCTCAGTAGCTCCGGCATCTGCAACAACCAGAATTAGCTGAATAACCGGTAACCATAGCCCCACAGCAGAACCGTGATAGCCAGCAACACTTCGAGTACCAGCACACCAATTGCCAGGGTTGAGCTGGAGAAGTTAATCCCTTCAGATTTGCTGATATTTAAGAATGCCGGGATCCCCACATACAGCAAATAGCCGGTGTAAAACAACGCAACCGTGCCAATTAAGGCACATAACCAGACCACGGGCCACAAACCAACAATGCCGCTTAACATCAGGGGTGTCGCCACATAACCGGCAAACACCATACAACGTTTAAGTGCTGGTCTGTCCGGATAATAGCGGGCCATCCACCAGATAATTCGCCCCATTAACGCCACACCCGCCAGGATCAGGGCATAAAATATCACTGCCAGTACCAGAGCGGTTGAAGGCATTAGTTTTACGGCAATATCATTTCCGAAGCGCCAGCCGAACTGAGTTGTACCAATAAATGCGCACAATACGGGTACAGCGGCCATTAGTAAGACATGGTGTGTATAATGGTGGGAGACAGTTTCGTTTTCCTGCTTGATCGACTGCATTTCACGTTCGGGATGGGACATCAGCCCCCATACATGGTTCATAAATCCCCCTGATGTACTGGAACGATAAACGCGCTACCCTTATCAGGTAAAACAGCCTCAGGCCACAACGCCAGGCGTTAGCCTGTGAGCTGCATGTATCATTAGTATAATGTATGTTGAAATTTTGTTTATTTTTTGAACATATCTGGTTAATAGTAAAAAACATGGGCCCGGTATGGAAGAACGAGAACCCCTAACACGATGGATATACATAGTCTTATCAGCCAGTACGGTTACGCAGCACTTTTGATTGGCAGCCTGGCAGAGGGGGAAACCATTACCCTGTTAGGTGGCGTGGCAGCCCATCAAGGGTTGTTAAAATTTCCTTTCGTTGTGTTATGCGTTGCCCTGGGCGGCATGCTGGGTGACCAGGTACTTTACCTGGTGGGCCGCCATTACGGTACACGCGTCCTTTACCGTTTTCGTAAGCATCGCAAACATATATCCCGTGCCCGCAAGATAATAATCAACCACCCGTACCTGTTCGTGATTGGCTCACGCTTTATGTACGGGTTTCGCGTTATTGGCCCGGTTCTGATTGGCATCAGCCGTTTGCCTCCGCGTATTTTTTTCCCGCTGAATATTCTTGGTGCCGCTATTTGGGCAACGCTGTTCACCACGCTGGGATACCTGGGGGGCGAAATGGTGATGCCCTTGTTACACCAATTCAATAGCCAGATAAAACACCTGATTTGGCCTGCGATGCTACTGGTGGTTGTGGCGCTGGTTATCTGGCGGTTCTGGTGGCAAAAAAGACGCCACAAGCGTGCCAAAAAATAATCACCCGGAGCTGGTGGCTGCAGGGCAGCAAAACGTTGCATCCTGGCGGGCTGCGCGCTAGCATCACCACCACTGATGGGAGGTATCATGACTATCAAAGAAAATGATTTCAGAAAAATTGATTTGAACCTGTTAGTGGCTTTTGCGGTGTTGTACCGGGAACAAAGTGTTTCTCTGGCCGCGGATAAGCTGCACCTGGGCCAGCCTGCCGTGAGTGGTTCGCTGGCAAGGCTTCGGGAAATGTTTGATGACCCGCTGTTTATTCGTAGCGGGCACCGGATGCAACCAACCGCCCGGGCTGATGCGCTGCACTGTGAATTAATGCCCCTGCTGGAGCAATTGCAGTCAACGCTATTCCACCCGTCAGATTTTAACCCGGCAACGGCCAAAGCCACCATCACGCTGGGCATGGCTGACTGGGTTGAAACCTGGCTGATGCCCGTATTATTGCCCCTGATCCGCCAACAGGCTCCCGGGATCCAGTTAAGCGTAATCGCCAGCGATCCGTTTACTGACCAGGCCAACCTGGAAGGTGGGGAAATGGATATGGTGGTGAATATGGCTGAAGGCGGGCCACGCTGGCTGGAAAGCACACCTTTACTGGCAATGCCTTTTGTCGCGCTCTGGCACCCACAGCAAGTGCCGTTGAATGGCCCGTTAACCCAGGACGATTACCTGGCATGGCCACATTTTGCCGTGAGCAACCGCGAGGCAGGTAGCAGCCAGGTTGACACCCGGCTTGCCAAACAGGGCCTGGCACGCCAGATTAGCTATACCACACCGCATTTTGCCGCCCTGCCCGGCCTGCTGTGCAGCCAGCCAGGAATTGCGACTGTACCTGCAGCGCTGGCTCCACTCTGGCAAGCGCACTGGGGACTCAGCGCCAGCCCGGTTCCGGTGGCTATTCCCCCGGCACAACTCACCTTGAGCTGGCACCAGCGCCATAATAGCGACCCGGCATTGATGTGGTTGCGGGACCTGGTGAGTAACCATTTGGCGGAATATTCATTGAAGCAGGCGGCCTGAGCGCCTGCTGGTATTACAACTGTTCAATCGCCTGGCGAATGGCTGCGGAAGTGTTCAGTGTGCGCACGGTCGCGAATAATTCACTGGCCTGCGGGTAATTTTTCCGCAAATAGCCCAGCCATTGTTTGATCCGTGCGACATGGTACATCCCGGTATCGCCCTGCTTTTCCAGGCGGCAGTATTTTTTCAGTAACTGAATCACATCCGGCCAGGGCATGGCAGGTTCGCCATATTTAATCATGCGGCTAATATTCGGCACATTCAGTGCCCAGCGTCCCACCATAATGGCGTCGCACCCGGTTTGTGCCATACAGGCCATGGCACTGGCCTGGTCACGGATTTCACCATTAGCAATAACCGGTATATGCAGGCGTTCACGAATTTTGCCAATGGAGGCCCAGTCTATGCGTTCAGCCCGGTAACCATCTTCTTTGGTTCGCCCGTGCACCACCAGTTCCGTTGCGCCAGCCTGTTGCACGGCATCGGCAATTTCCAGGCTGCGATGGGGTGAATCCCACCCGAGGCGAACCTTCACGGTTACTGGCAGGTGTGCTGGCACAGCTTCCCGCATGGCTTTTGCCCCCTGGTAGATCAGCTCCGGGTCTTTTAGCAGAGTTGCCCCACCGCCGCTGCCATTTACCAGTTTAGACGGGCAACCACAATTCAGGTCAACCCCCCAGGAGCCCAGCTCAACGGCACGCGCCGCATTTTCAGCCAGCCATTGCGGGTACTGCCCGAGCAACTGAATACGCACCCGGGTGCCGGAAGGTGTACGGCTCTGGTTTGCCAGTTCCGGGCAAATGCGCTGGAATGATTTCACTGGCAGGCAACTATCCACCACGCGTAAAAATTCCGTGATGCATAAATCGTAATCATTCACCTCTGTAAGCAGTTCCCGCACCAGTGCATCAAGAACCCCTTCCATTGGCGCCAGTAAAACGCGCATAGTAGTACCCACCCAACCAAAGAGGCGCTATGTTAGCCTGACACCTGGCAGGTGACAAACCGGAAATGCGCTTTGTTTACAGGTAACGCGGCGGCTCACTGGCAATGTTATGCAAACCGATATTGCCGGTGAGTTAAATTAACTTATCCTCTGGTAATTTGAACAATACCCGTTTTATCAATCACCCAAGGGAAATAGAATTACCAACATATTGTTTCAAATAACCACCGGTTATTCCCCATAACTGTAATAATCAAATCACCAGCACAAATAAACCCGAAGAGCTACTCAGGCACCAGATCCACCTGAATTCAGCCAATACAATTTTTCATCAGATAAAGCATCCCTCATAAAAATGCAGTTTGTTTAGGAACTGTTGATACTTCACGTTGGTAACTAAACAATTAAGCAGAAATTGATAAGAAATATACGAACAAATACTTACCATTACCATAAATAAATAATATTCAGGTAAGAAATGAATACCAAAAACATACCTTCTCTTTCTACGGCCTCTTTCTTCAGGCAACTCATTATGAATGAAGTCATTCATGACCGATACTGGGATTCGAAGACAAACAGAGTGAAATACATTCTACGCACCCTGATTACACCGAAAGCAACCTTCAAGTTACTCAGCTTTCTTGCCGCTACCCCAAATGCCAAAACCCTGATAGAACGCCAACCTTCTTTACCTTACAAGGTTCACAGACCGTATCTGAGAGCCAGCATGAACACGAAGGATAAGCTAAAATCAATCTGTGCTGGAAGCTGCCTGATTTTTAATTCCCTCAAGAAAAGTGATTTAGAGAAAATTTACTCTAAGGACGGCCTTTGTATAGATAAAATTGATGGGAAAACAGATAATTACACCATCACACTAGGAATGGAAAACAAATTTAGCCGGGAAGGTGAACTGGTTGTTCACTTCAAAACCAGCGGTAAAATTATACTTGCCTCTTGTGCCTTTGGTTTCCTTTTCACAGAGAATAATACCAGTTTATTCATTGGCGCGATTCAGGGCGGCGGAAAGCAATGCACTCCTGAGCTGATCAAAGAGGCAACAAAATCATGCTATGGGCTATTCCCAAAAAGAATTTTAATTGAGGTGGTCTGTTTGTTAGCACAGCGGTTCGGCTGTAACGAAATATTAGCCGTCAGCAACAATACTCATGTATTCCAGAATAGTCGTTATAAAAGAAAGAAAAATAGCCTGATGATTTCTGATTACGATGGCTTTTGGGAATCATTATCAGGGCACAAAAATGCCAAACAGGATTACATCCTGCCACTGAGCATAAAAAGAAAAGACATTACCGATGTATCAAGCAAGAAAAGGTCCGAGTACAAGAAACGATATGTGTTACTTGATAATTTAACTGCTAACTTTCTGTGCGATTCGCCAAAACAAACGCCGCTACTATAAACATCCCTTCAATACGGGATGTGTTTTTCATGGCTATTATTGAGAGATGCATGCCAGATTCAATGCCACTAATTCAGTGCATAACCGGATTCCATACATCAGCACAGTTAAGCAAGGGAACAGTCGCGCATAAACCGGAAAAACTCAGAGCCGGGGAGACTTATTACAGCAATGAGGCTGGTGTGCCGCGTTGTCTTTAATATTCTGGTCGGTAAAGCGGAAGTAACCCATTTTCACCCGGTTCCAGGTGCTGGTGGCAAACCCGGCGCCAAAACTGTTCAGCACCTTTGCTACTGTATCCACACCACATTGCGCCGCATCATAAACGAAAGTTAAGGTTGCAGAGGCCGGTGAGTAGCCCACTATTTCCATACCCGATAATTGCCTGATTTCACTGACCAGTGCATCGGCCTGCCCTTCGCTCACACCAAAGAGCTTCAATTTACGGGTTACCCGGTTAGCACCGGTAACACCAGACTGGTGAGTAATGTTGCTCATCTTTACCTCTTGCGTTATTTAAACCCGCGTTCAGGTTGTACAGCACCATGGCGTACAAGGGACTGCACCAAAAAAAGCGGTTAACCAACGCCACCAGTATACAAGCCCCGGGGGAATAACCATACGCACAGGGTTACGGAAAAGCCAGCACTAGCGCTCTGACACAGATTTCTGCTCTACAAGCCAGACCCAGGGGTGGCCAATAAATTCGCGCAGTGCATCGAGAAAAACAGTAACCCTGGCTGGCGGGTGGCGAAGCGCGCGCAAGGCATATATCCCGGTGGATGCCTGCGGTTGTGAAGACCACTGCGGGAACAGTTGTTCCAGAACACCTGAGTTAATATCCTGCCCGACCACCCAGTCTGGCAGGTAAGCGATCCCCAGCCCTTCAATAGCGGCCAGGCGCATGGCATCAAAATCATCACAGCCAAACAGTGGTTGAACACTCACACCACGAACCGGTTGCCCAATCACATGGCTCCAGCCCAGTAAATCCGCGCCATGCATTTTATCAATCAAGCGGTGTGAGGTGATATCAGCCTGGGTTACCGGCCTGCCTGCTTTATTCAGGTAATCCGGGCTGGCGCACAACACCCGGGTTTGTACCGCAATACGGCTGCCAATCAGCGTGCTGTCTGCCAGGTCGCCAATGCGAATAACCAGATCCAGGCGCTCAGCAACGGGATCCGCCAGACGCTCAGTGAGATCCAAATCCAGGCTGAGATCGGGATACTGTTTAGCCAGCTTCCCCATCACAGGCAGGACATACCGCTTGCCAAAAGTTGGGTAACAGGCAACCCGGAGCACCCCGGTCACCTCGCCTTTCATTGATGACAACTCCTGCTGCACATCGACCAGCGAATCGAGGATCTGCCGCGCTCGCACCAGCAACGCCTCCCCGGCATCAGTCAGTGTCAGGTGGCGCGTGGAACGTAAGAAAAGTGGGGTGTCCAGGTGGGCTTCGAGGGCATCAATCTGCCGGCCTACAGACGACGGTGTCTTGCCACGCCGCCGCGCAGCACCCGAAAAACTGCTCTCATGTGCAACATCAACAAAGACACCAAGAAACTCCGCAAATTTTTCTGATTGCATCTGTGCATTTCTTGCATAGCTGTTGTGGGGAGTTCCTATCTTATCAGCCATGGGTTCTTTTCATACTCTTCTTCTCAACGAAACGGCAAACAAGCCAACATCAATCTGAGGATGAAGACCATGCAAACCACACCATACGATTCACTCTACCTGTTCATCAACGGTACCTGGCTGGAAGCGGAAGAACGCGACACCGTTGCTGTCATTAATCCATCAACCGAAAAAACGCTGGGCCGTTTGCCCCTGGCAACCAAAGCAGACCTGGAACTGGCACTGAATACCGCACGCGACAGCTTCAAAATCTGGAGCCATACCGTTCCGGCTGAACGTGCTCGTGTACTAAAACAGGCTGCCGCACTGATGCGTGAACGGTCTGAGCACATTGCCAGCCAAATGACGCTGGAAGAAGGCAAGCCACTGGCAGAAAGCCGGGATGAAGTTCTGCGTGCGGCAGACTACTTTGAGTGGTTTGCAGAAGAAGGCCGGCGTATTGATGGCCGGGTGGTACCGGCAAACCGGCCTGGCATTCAGCAACTGGTAAAAAGACAGGCGATTGGCCCTGTCGCTGCCTTTACCCCGTGGAATTTCCCGGCTATTACCCCGGCACGCAAACTGTCAGCGGCATTAGCCGCAGGTTGTAGCGTCATTCTTAAGCCTGGCGAAGAAAGTCCGGCCACGGCACTGGCACTGGCTCGCTGCCTGGATGATGCCGGGTTGCCGAAAGGTGTGTTGCAAATCGTCTTTGGGGTCCCAGACCAGGTTTCGGCGCAACTGATTGCCTCGCCGATTATCCGTAAAGTGGCTTTTACTGGCTCTGTACCGGTAGGCCGGTTGCTTTCTGAACGTGCCGCCGCAGGCGTGAAACCCATCACACTGGAATTGGGCGGGCATGGGCCGGTTCTGGTGTTTGAAGATGCAGATATTGAAACCGCAGCGAGTGCCGGTGCCGCCAACCGCTTTCGCGGCACAGGGCAGGTGTGCATTTCGTCCACTCGTTTTCTGATTCAGGCTGGAGCCTATGAGCACTTTGTAGAACGCTTTGTGGCTGCCACCCAACAACTGGTAATTGGCGACGGGATGTCTGCCGAAACTCAGGTTGGGCCACTGGCGAACCCCCGCCAACTGGCAAAAATGACAGAACTGATTGCCGATGCCGTAGAACAAGGAGCCACAGTGCTGACTGGCGGTAAGCGCCTTAACCGGCCGGGCTATTTCTTTGAACCCACAGTACTTACTGATGTGCCAATGAGCGCCCGCATTATGCATGAAGAGCCTTTTGGCCCGATTGCTGTACTGCGCCCGTTTAACACGCTGGAAGACGGGCTGGAAGAGGCCAACCGCCTGCCTTATGCCTTGTCGGCTTATGCATTCACCCGCGATGCCCGCACAGCACTTGATGTTGGCGATGGCCTGGAAGCCGGAATGATTGGCATCAACCAGTACCGCATTGTGGCAACAGAACTGCCCTTTGGCGGCATGAAAGAGAGTGGCCATGGTTCAGAAGGCGGCAGCGAAGGCATTCATCACTACCTGACCAATAAATTTATCAGCCAGGCCTGATCCTCATAAACACAACGCACAACAACATAAAGGAAAAGACCATGAAAAGTATCGACTTTACCAGCCCACGAGCAGCAGCCCGCCCTTTTACACCCAAACTGGCGGATTTCGTAGAGCAACCGCTCTATTCCGATGTCTGGACTGACACAGACCTGGCTCCCCGCGACCGTAGCCTGATAACCATCGCCTGCCTGGTGGCGTTAAACCACGCTAATGAGTTACCGGCCCACTTACGGCGCGGCGTGGAGAACGGGCTGACTCAGACAGAGCTAAGCGCCGTGATCACTCACCTGGCGTTTTACGCGGGTTTCCCGGCTGCCATTACGGCATCGGCTTACGCTAATGCGACGTTCAGCAATAACGATAACGACGCGCAATAACACCCGGTTGCCAGCCACTCTCACTGCGCTGGCCATACCCAACATCTTCTGACTTGTGATAAGAGGCAACAAAATGAAAGCGATAAACTTTGATGAATTTGGACCTGCCAGTGTACTGAAACTGGGTGAAGCAGCAGACCCCGTACTTCGCCCGAATGATTTACTGGTGCGTACCCGCGCCGCCGGTGTGAACCGAGCAGATTTAACCCACCGCCGCGGAGGTTATGGCCGCCCCGATTTCGGTGACTCCACCATTATGGGGCTGGAAATTGCTGGCGATGTCATTGCTGTAGGGGAAAATGTCCGGGGATACACAGTGGGTGACCGGGTAATGGGGATTGTTGGTGGTGGCGCTTATGCTGAAGTTGCCCGTATAGACTACCGGATGGCAATGCCCATCCCGGGGAAAATGGATTACATCCATGCAGCAGCGATTACCGAGGTCTTTGTCACCGCTAACGAAGCACTGATTCACCTGGGGCAATTGCAGGCTGGTGAAACAGTGCTGGTGCACGCAGGTGCTGGCGGGGTTGGTGGTGCAGCAGTGCAACTGGCTCATGCCGTGGGTGCGACAGTGCTGACAACAGCCAAAAAAGAAGCGCATGGCCTGGTCCACCAACTGGGCGCAGACTACGCCATTGATTATGAGAACGAAGATTTTACCGACGTGGTTTCCCGTGTCACCGAGGGCAAAGGCGTGGATTTGATACTGGATTTTATTGGTGCGCCTTACCTTGCCCGGAATGTTAACTCCCTCAACTTTGGTGGCCGCCTGGTGCAAATTGGTATCATGGGTGGCATTGAGAACGCACAACTGCCTTTGGACCGCGTGCTGTACCGCCACTTGCGGATTATGGGAACCGTCATGAAATCCCGTTCTCAAGAAGTAAAACAGGCTATGTCGCAACGCTTTCGCGAACGCTGGTTATCCCGGTTTAATGAAGAAAGTTTAAACCCAATTATCGACAGCGTGTTCCCTCTGGCTGAAGCCAGTGCCGCGCACCAGAGAATGGAAGACGGCCTGAATGTGGGTAAAATTGTGTTAACCATGTAAATCTCACCCAGGCAGCATGGTAAAACAAGGGGGAGGAAGCAATGCGTTTCCTCTCCCCCTTCACAGGGCAACATCTCAAGCCCGCAAAGCACAGTACAAAACTGTGCCAGCACGACCTGTCATCAACACTTCCGATTCTGCTGCACATAGCACACAGCCGGTTACCCTGACAGGTACACTCCCTTTCCATCAACCGCAGTACCACACTGGATTGCATCAATCACCTATGGTATCAACCGGTATCAGCCATACTAAAAAGGCATTGTTGCTATAACCGGAATTCATGGTGTGATCCATAGCACAAAAGCTTTTTTAATTGTATGATGAATGCATTCATTCAGGGGTTACTTAAATGCGCCATACATTGCTTATTATCTGGCAATATTGCCGGGCCTTCTTCTTTATTTATGCCTGTCTGTATGCCGGGCAGTTTATTGCCACACTGCTCCCTATTACGATTCCAGGCTCCATCATTGGCATGCTGCTGCTGTTCCTGCTGCTTTCATTACAAATTCTGCCAGCCCAGTGGGTAAAACCTGGCTGCCATCTATTTATTCGTTACATGGCATTGCTGTTTGTGCCCATTGGGGTGGGGGTTATGCAGTATTTCGATTTACTGCGTACCCAGTTCGGCCCCATCGTGGTGTCGTGCACTATCAGTACCATAGTTGTTCTGGTCGTTGTCAGTTGGAGTTCTCACCTGGTCCACGGTGAACGTAAAGTGGTTGGCCAGAAAGAGGTTAAAGAGAAATGAGTGATATTTGGTGGTCGTTGCCACTGACTCTGGTGGTGTTCTTTGCAGCACGCAAGCTTGGCTCTGTGGTTAAAACCCCACTGCTTAACCCGCTGCTGGTTTCCATGGTGGTGATTATTCCCTTTCTGCTGCTCACCGGGATTAAATACCAGCACTATTTCCAGGGCAGCAAGATGCTGAACGACTGGCTGCAACCGGCTGTCGTGGCGCTGGCATTTCCGCTGTATGAACAGCTTCACCAAATTCGCGCCCGCTGGAAATCGATTATCTCTATCTGCTTTATTGGCAGTATGGTGGCAATGATAACCGGCACCAGTATTGCGCTTTTAATGGGTGCCACACCGCAAATCGCAGCGTCTATATTGCCTAAATCCGTTACCACCCCTATTGCGATGGCTGTAGGCGGGAGTATTGGCGGGCTGCCGGCAATCAGCGCGGTGTGTGTTATCTATGTCGGGATTCTGGGTGCAGTTTTTGGCCATACTCTGTTAAATGCCATGCACATCACCACCAAGGCTTCGCGTGGGCTATCTATGGGTACAGCTTCCCATGCGTTAGGCACTGCACGTTGTGCAGAACTGGATTTCCAGGAAGGCGCATTCAGCTCACTGGCACTGGTTATCTGCGGGATTATTACTTCGCTGCTTGCTCCGTTCCTCTTTCCGGTGATTCTGGCAGTTTTAGGGTAAAAGTTGCGCACAATCTCGAAAATACGCAACATATTTCACGAGTTGCATTAATAATTAGACGCTGATCACATATTCAGGTTGATGAGAACCGTACACTACGGTTCCATTAACCTGATACAAGGCATCATGTTATGCATCCCCGTTTTGTTTCAGCCTTCGAAGCCCTGCCTGTAACACTTCGTGCTTCCCTGCAACCTTTACTGGACGATAGCGCTTTTCCGGCCATGTTGACCCCGGAGCAAACACAGCACCTGCAACAACAAACCGGTATGGATAAGCACGCCCTGGCTTTTGCATTGCTGCCTTTAGCCGCAGCCTGCGCCTGGACAGGTATTTCGCATTTCAATGTGGGTGCAGTGGTGCAGGGTGCCAGTGGAGCCCTGTGGTTTGGGGCAAATATGGAGTTCCCGGGCAGCAGCATGCAACAAACCATTCATGCTGAACAAAGCGCAATTAGCCATGCATGGATGGGTGGGGAACAGGCCCTGAGCGGAATAACCGTCAACTACACACCCTGTGGGCACTGCCGCCAGTTTATGAATGAACTCAACAGTGGGTTGTCGCTGGAAATTCATTTGCCGGAACGGGCACCAGCAACACTGGGCAATTACTTGCCGGATGCCTTCGGGCCGAAAGATCTCGCTATCACCACACTGCTGCTGGATAACGAAAACCACGGGTTCATGGTTACAGGCACGGAACTGGAACAAGCGGCAATCGCCTCCGCCAACCGCAGCCACTGCCCTTACAGCCAGTCTCCAGGTGGGGTGGCATTGCAAACCCATGACGGCAATATCTTTGCCGGAAGTTATGCTGAGAACGCGGCGTTTAACCCGTCTTTACCCCCATTACAGGTTGCCCTGAACCTGCTGCGCCTGCGTGGTTACGGGGCTGAAGATATCGCTTGCGCAGCAATAGCAGAGCGTGCCAATGGGCAGATAAGCCACCATGACAGCACGGTTTCACTGCTGAATACTCTGGGTTGCCAGAAGATAACCTGCGTAGCACTCGCCTGATCAAGTGAGCATCGCGTGCTCAAAATAGCTGCAACCAGGCGGGGATAGCTTGCTCTTCACGGAGTGGTCAAGTAGCCTTGAAAACACTTTAACCGCAAGCCGAGCGTTACTGATTATGTTTAAGCGTCTGTTATACAGTCTGTTAGTCCTGACCGGGTTAATGCTGATAACGGCGCTTGCCCTTGACCGCTGGATAAGCTGGCAAACAGCGCCCTACGTGTATGATGAAATCCAGGACCTGCCCTACCGCCAGGTGGGAGTGGTGCTGGGTACGGCCAAATATTACCGCACCGGCGTTATTAACCAGTATTACCGCTACCGTATTCAGGGCGCACTCAATGCCTATAACAGTGGCAAGGTAAACTACCTGTTGTTAAGCGGCGATAACGCATTAACCAGCTATAACGAACCCATGACCATGCGCAAAGACTTAATCGCCGCAGGTGTGGATCCGGCTGATATCGTACTGGATTACGCCGGGTTCCGGACACTGGATTCAATAGTGCGTACCCGCAAGGTATTCGATACCAACGATTTTATTATTATCACCCAGCGTTTTCACTGCGAACGCGCGCTGTTTATTGCGCTGCATATGGGGATTCAGGCACAGTGCTATGCAGTTCCTTCCCCGAAAAATATGTGGTCGGTGCGCTTCAGGGAGTTCGGTGCCCGGCTCGGCGCACTGGCCGATTTATTTATTTTTAAACGTGAACCGCGTTTTTTGGGGCCATTAGTGCCTATTCCGGCGGCTCATGTTGTTTCTGATGATAATCAGGGCTACCCCGCTGTAACGCCAGAGCAATTGCTTGAACTGCAGAAGAAAGCCAGCTCCGCAGAAAAGAAAGTGACTGATACGCCATAAAGTGTGGGGGCTTATTTTGCCTGCCCGCAGTTTCTCTCAGCTACCTGTGCGCCAGAAACCAGGCAAAAAAACCGCACCAGGAATAACAGGTGCGGTTCTTCAGTTGGAACAGCTTATTTCTTGCGGGTGTATTTCAGTGAATCCAGCGCCACAGCAAAGATAATAATGCCGCCTTTAATAATGTACTGCCAGTAAGGGTTGATACCGATATAGGTCAGGCCGTAGTTAATCACAGTAAAGATGATTACCCCGGTCACCACACCAATCACCGTGCCCACACCACCACTGAACGAAACACCACCCACCACACAGGCCGCAATGGCGTCCAGTTCGTACATAAAGCCCAGGTTGTTGGTGGCAGAACCAATACGCCCGGCTTCCAGCATCCCACCGAAGGCGTAAAACACACCAGATAAGGCGTAGATCATCAGCAGGTTCAGGCCAACATTCACCCCGGATACTTTTGCCGCCTCAGGGTTACCGCCGATGGCAAAAATGTTTTTACCAAAGCGGGTTTTGTTCCACAGGATCCAGACAAAAACACTGGCTATCGCTGCGTAGAAGGTAATGTACGACAACCGGAATGTGCCCAGTTGCACAAACCCCTGGGTAAAGGTGGAGAATTGCTGTGCAAAACCGGAAATTGGCGATGCACCAACAAAATCGTAATACAGGGAGTTGATCCCGTAGACGATAATCATGGTACCCAGAGTGGTGATAAACGGCGTTACATTAAGGTAAGCAATGATAATGCCGTTAACCAGGCCGATTACCGCGCCAATCACGCAGACAATCAGGATAACCAGTGGAATAGACATGGTTTCCAGGTGCGGGAACACTTTGTTGACGTTATCCATCGCCTGCAGCATGGTCGCCGCAATCACCGCCGCCAGGCCAACCTGGCGCCCGGCAGACAGGTCTGTCCCCTGGGTAACAATCAACCCGGCCACACCCAGTGCGATGATAATACGCACCGATGACTGGGTCAGAATATTACTCATGTTAAGCAGGCTTAAAAAGGTTGGGTCCTGGAAAATAATAATAGCCAGTAAGACAAACAGTACGACGTAAATACCGCCGTCCTTCAGGTAGGTAAGTAAGCTTTTCTTATTTAACGCACTCATGAGAAGCCCCTGAGATTAAAGGTGCAAAGACGCAAGACGCAAGATTTCGTTTTGCGTGGCGGTTTTAGTGTCAACAACGCCGGAAACGAGCCCATTGCTCATAACCAGAATCCTGTCAGTTATCCCTAATAACTCCGGCATTTCGGAGGAAATAATAATTATCCCCTTCCCTTTTTTCGCCAGCTCAGCCATCAGTTGGTAAATTTCAAACTTAGCCCCGACATCGATTCCACGCGTCGGTTCATCAAGCATCAGTATTTCAGGTTGGGTCAACAACCAACGGCCAATAATGACCTTTTGCTGGTTACCGCCAGACAAAGAACCAATTTGGGTTTTATGACCTGGTGTTTTAACCCGCATGGCATCGATTACCCATTGGGTATCGCTTTTCATACGGGAATTATCCAGCAAGCCAACTTTGTTTTTATAACGCTTAATATTGGAAATCAGCGAGTTAAAACCAATATCCAGATATGCATAAATACCGGTTGAACGGCGTTCTTCGGTTACCAGCGCAAAACCATTATTAATGGCTTCATTCGCGGTATGGTTATTAATGGACTTGCCATGTAACTTAATGGTGCCAGCTGATTTTTCGCGGATCCCAAATAACGTTTCGACAATATCGGTACGTTTGGCGCCCACCAACCCCGCTATCCCCAGGATCTCCCCCTGGTGAAGGTCGAAGGAGATATCACGAATGGAAGGCTGGCGTAACGAAGTCAGATTACGAACTTCCATAATCACATCACCTGGCGTATTTTCACGCTCAGGGAAGCGCTGGCTCAGGGAACGCCCCACCATCATGGCGATAATTTTATCCATATCCAGCCCTTCCAGGGGCTGAGTCGCAATCCACTGGCCGTCACGCAGTACAGTAATTTCATCACACAGCTGGAAAATTTCTTCCATCTTATGAGAAATATAAACAATTCCGCATCCACGCTCTTTTAGCTTACGAATAATGGTGAACAGGTGGTTAACTTCTTTTTCTGTCAATGACGAAGTGGGCTCGTCCATAATGACAATTTTGGCATCATAGGAAAATGCCTTAGCGATTTCGATCATTTGCATTTGCGAAACAGATAACGTACCCACGCGTGCTTTTGGGTCAATATCAATATCCAGCTCTTCGAAAATCGCCTTGGTATCCTGGTACATTTTATCCTGGTCGACAAACATACCTTTGGTGGGATAGCGCCCCAGCCACATGTTGTCCATAACTGAACGTTGCAACACCAGGTTCAACTCCTGGTGAACCATGGAAATCCCATTTTCCAGGGCTTCTTTTGCGGAGTGAAATTCGATTTCTTTTCCCTGAAAAAGAATACTCCCACTATCTTTCTTATAAATACCAAACAGGCATTTTAATAATGTTGATTTCCCTGCACCATTCTCTCCCATCAGGGCATGAATAGAGTGCGGGCGAACTTTCAGGTTCACATTATCCAGCGCTTTAACGCCAGGAAATGATTTATTAATGTTAGACATCTCTAACAAAAACTCACCTGACGGCTGTATATTATTGCTGACCATAGTCATCACCTGGCTACATCCCACGAATAAACACGGCATCACGTTTATTAAACCTGGTTTACCATGAATTATTTTGGGTAAAGTATTTATTGCTCATTATTTTGTACTAACAGCTACAGTATTAATCTGCAGCTGTTATTTCCTGTACTATTCAGGCCACCTTTCAGTAACCTGAATAGCAAGGACAAACAATGCCGGAATTAAATTACTTACCTTCGAATTGAGATAAGTTGTCTTTATCTACGCCGACATAAGGTACACGAACAATTTTATCGACAATTTTCCAGCTGGTGCCTTCAGCCGGTGCTTTGCCGTCTGCCAGGTTACGAGCCAGATCGAAAGTCGCTTTTGCCTGGTTGTTGGCATCGTTCAGTACCGTACCAGCCATTGCACCAGATTTAACCAGCGCCAGGGCTTCAGGCAGTGCATCCACACCGAATACCGGAATAGAGGATTTGTTGTGTGCTTTCAGCGCTTCTACTGCACCCATTGCCATGGCATCGTTGTTTGCGATAACCACTTCAATTTTGTTAGCATTCGGGCCAGACAGCCAGGCATCCATTTTATCTTTTGCCTGAGCGGTATCCCACATCGCGGTGTCCAGTGCCAGTTGCTGTGTTTTCAGGCCTTTGTCGTTCAGGGTTTTCACCACATAAGTGGTACGTGCTTCGGCATCCGGGTGCCCCGGCTCACCTTTAAGCAGAACATACTGCACTACGCCATCTTTGTTCAGATCCCATGACGGGTTAGCGGCCCAGTGTTTCGCAATCAGTTCACCCTGAATGATGCCAGACTCTTTAGAATCTGTGCCTACATAATAGGCTTTATCGTAGCTGTCCAGCGCTTTACGGGAGGGTTCTTTGTTGAAGAAAACAATCGGCACGTTCTGTGAACGAGCTTTCATAATCACGGTGCCTGCGGCAGCCGGGTCAACCAGGTTAATTGCCAGCGCTTTTACACCTTTCGCCAACAAGACATCAATCTGGTCGTTCTGTTTTGACTGGTCATTCTGCGAGTCATTCATCAGCAACTGAACATCAGGCGCACTTGCACCATCTTTTTCAATTGCCTTACGCACCACAGACATAAAGTTATCATCATATTTATAGATGGTGACGCCAATACGGGTTGCTGCGTTTGCAGCTGCGCCAAACAACATGCTTGCCATCACAGCTGAAAGAGTAAGCACCTTCTTATTCATGGTATCTCCGGTTTTGCAGGGTAACGATGAAAATCAGTCAGGCGGGATGTTTGTAATCAAAATGTTACATCACGCCGACTTTTCGGGAAAAAAGTTAACGCATCCATGTGATATAACACTCCGTTACTGCTTTTTATGAGCGTTCAGAGGGTTTTTATGCGATAACCACTCATATGCAGTTACATTATGTTTCACCCTCTAAAACACCGCCATAATAGTAACCGGAATGTTAACTTACTGTGAATTTACTCACAGATTGAAACCGGTTACATCAAACTCTTTATGAAAGAAGTGATCTGGTACACAGTTTACTGGCTGGGCGAAACAGAATGACGACGAACCAGTGTTGGCATAAAACAGTGGGTTTCTGACTGGTCAAGTGTGCCTGCAGCACCCCGTAGCGCGAGTTCAGTTGCTGTGCGGGCCATGGAAGCAATCGGGTAACGCACCGTAGTCAGTTGTGGGTCGGTATAGCGTGCAACGGGAATGTCATCAAAACCAATCACAGATACCTGTTGCGGAATATGAAAACCATTGTCTTTGAGGGCAGTCATTGCTCCGGCAGCCATACTGTCGTTATAAGCAAAAATCGCACTCAGTTGTTGGTTACTGCCAAGGAGCTCCACCATTGCCGCTTCGCCACCTTGTAAATCGGGCGTGCCACGGGCAACCCAACTTTCCCGGGCGGAAATCCCCTGCTCTTCCAGCGCCATGGCCCAGCCCTGGCGGCGTTGAATATCGTCGTCAATGCCGTGGCTGGAACTGAGATAACCAATGCGCTCGTGGCCTTGCGCTATCAGCATTCGGGTCGCCATTAATGCGCCAGATACGTTATCCAGACCAACACAACGGTACTCATAACCGGGTAAAATTCGGTTAATCAGCACCATGCCCGGCACCTGTTCCATAAACAGTGCCATCTCCTGGTCAGATAACGCTTTGGCATGGACTATCAGCGCATTACAACGCTGGCGGATCAGTACCTCAATGGCGTGCCGCTCTTTCTCTGCTTCATGGTAACTGTTACCCACCAGCACATATTTATGATTCGCCTGGGCAACACCATCTACAGCTTTAACCAGCGCGCCAAAAAATGGGTCGGAAACATCCATTACCACCACACCAATGGTGTCACTGACCTGAGTCGCCAGTGCCTGTGCGTTGGCATTGGGCCGATAGCCAAGCTGCGTCACTGCTTTCATGACTGCATCACGGGTATCAGGGCTCACCAGCGCACTGTTGTTGAGGACGCGTGAAACTGTGGCAACGGAAACACCCGCGTAACGGGCTACATCGCGAATCGTGACCATGCAAATCATCCAGGCAGAGGTATTTGAAATTGTTGTCGCCGCGTTACCTGCGGCGTGGCGGTTATTTTGTCAGCGAGTGAGTTAACACAGCGTGAGGAAAATCACAGGGATGAAAGCGGTTACAGCAGATATGTTAATGATTGTGATCTGGATCGTTATCTGGTTGTAGATGAAACAGGCGTACCAGTAGCCAGTGACGTCAGCTTACGCCACACCCACTCCAGTGGCCCCTGGCGGAAAAAGTGCAACCAGCAAACAGACAGCACAATATTCACCAGCCACACCGCAGGCACAAATGCCAGTAGTTGTAACCGGCTGAAATGCATAAACAGACCCGCTCTCTCAAACAGTGTGGTGCAAATAACCGTTTGCAACAGGTAGTTTGTCAGTGCCATCCGGCCAACACAGGCAATAGCGATGGTGATGCGCCAGGAAGCCATTGTGCGCCAGTAACCAAAAATGAGTGATGCATAACCAATAGACTGCAGTGGGGCACTTAATTCACGCGGCGACTGTAACAAGAAAGCACACCACCGGTATTGCCAGCCTAAATGCCATTGCGCAAACACAGCAGGCGCGTTAATTAATAACCCCAGCCCCACCAGAATCATACCTGTACGCCGGTAATGGGACTGGCTGAAGCGCCCACGTAACCAGCCACTGCGCATCAGCGCCGCACCCAGCAGCATCATGCCTGCCAGTTGCCAGCCGTATTGTGCGCCAATAGCTAATAAGTTAGAGGACAACAGGCTCAGGCGGTTATCGACAGCTTCCATTCCGCCTTTTAATTTCCAGTAGGCTTCATATTGCAGCGGTGCTGCTTCTGGTACCCATGAACGGCTGGTGTGATCACCAGAAATCAGCCCCAGCACCAGTAATACACCGAGGCCAATTAAATAAAGCACAATACCAGTATTAAACAGCGCCTTAACACCACTGGCATCGCGAATCATTCTCCAGCACACCAGCCCCACCAGCCCGTATGCCAGAAGAATATCGCCATCCCATAAAAATACCGCATGACAAAACCCCAGCATGACCAGCAAAGTCAGGCGGGACTGAATCCAGCGTTTACCACGCGGCAGCAACATTTGCAGCCCTGCGCCGAACAACAAGGCAAATAGCGTAAGGAATTTAACCTGGGCAAAGAGGTCCAGTATGGCCCATGTCCAGGCATCACTTAATGAAACACTGCCTGACCAGGCGGGATTAAGATAAGCAGCCTTGGGTAAACCAAAGGCCACTATATTGAGAAGCAGGATGCCCAGAATGGCAACGCCGCGAATGAAATCGAGCGTAAGGTTTCTTTCCATTGCATCCTGCCTGGCAGTTAAATTTAGTTATGGTGACGCACTGCGCGTAAAAACTCCTGCCGGGTATTCTGGCTCGATTTGAATAACCCGCCCAACGATGTAGTGGTGGTCGCGCTGGTTGCATCACGAATACCGCGTGCTTTTACACAGTAATGCACCGCATCAATTGATACAGCAACATTATTGGTCCCCAACAAAGTTTGCAGTGCCACTAATATTTGCTGAGTCAGACGTTCCTGAACCTGTGGGCGCTGAGCAAAGAACTGCACAATACGGTTAATTTTAGACAAACCAATCACCGCATCTTTTGGAATATAAGCTACGGTAGCTTTGCCATCAATAGTCACGAAATGGTGTTCACAGGTACTGGTGAGCGTAATATCACGTACTGTTACCATTTCATCCACTTTCATTTTATTTTCAATGACAGTGATTTTAGGGAAATTTGCGTAATCCAGACCAGAAAAGATCTCATCGACATACATTTTGGCAATGCGATGAGGTGTTTCCATCAGGCTGTCATCACTCAAATCCAGATTCATGAGTTGCATGATGCCTGTCATATGTTCGGCAATACGTGCTTTGCGAGTTTCGTTATCCAGTTGCTCGGCAGGTTGGCGTAACGGTGTTTCCAGCCCCCTGGCAACCAGAGCATCGTGGACCTGGGCGGCTTCTTTACTGAATGATGGCATCAAATTTCTCCTGCAGGTGTCTCGTTCCTTACCCTGCGTGGGGTAAAGTTTATGCTTATTTTGCGGCACTGCGCATGTTTAATCCAGTACCATGACGGATTATTGTTGAAATAGGTACAGCCATGCACCAGAAGAAAACACGATGACGTTATTGGCTGGCGGAGCGAAAGAAAAAAGGATATTGCTCTGGCTGTATCTGGATTCAAATTTCACAACCAGCGAAATAAAAAAAGCCAGCGCAAGTGCTGGCTTCAGGTAATAATCAACGGGCAACACCCTGTTAACCTGCCGGTTGCTCTGCCGGTTTTTCTTTCGCAGCAGGTGCTGGCACTGAAGGTAGTGGTGGTAATTCACGCACTTCAATGCGCACATCATAGCGTTTGCCTTTCTCCAGCGCAGGTACATCACCTGTCAGTTTTTTCAGTGCTTCTGCAGGGTCTGACGTTTGCATTGAAGACTGGTAAACAGGTGGCATCATCATTGGGGGCATAAACTGCCCATGCCCACCAGGAACCATCATTTTTTGGCCTTCATGATGAGGATGTTTTGCGGTTTCCTGTTGCGCCGCAAAAGCAGTAGCTCCCGCAGCCATCAGGCAAACAGCAACCAAAGCCTGGTACGTTTTTTTCATACCCAAAACTCCTTACAGGCGCACGCTGCGCCAATGCATTAGTGATGCAATGCACTATTCAGAATGATGGAAGTAATCACACCGGTTGCCGCAGCAATCAGGACATAGTTACCGTCAATATAAGCCCAGTGTTGCCCTGATGGCGGGTTAGGTAAACCACGGTCACGCCAGTCATTCACACGATAGTCATCGCCTCTGAAGCGATCCGGTGCCGGATGCCCGCGCCGGAAGTCATGCCCATTCCATGCAAAGTGATCGCCCTGATGCATTTTTTTAGGGTCATAATGATTTTTGCCATGATCCTGTGGCTGGCCTTGCTGCCCGTGCCCTTGCTGTTCCTGCCAGGGTTGTTGCCCCTGGTTATCCGGCCCATGGCCATCAGCCCAGGCTAGTGAAGTCATGGAACATGCAGCTACCAGTACTAATGCAGTCAGTTTTTTCATAAGTCACCTCTTCTCCTTATGGATGACTTAGTTTTACAAGCCAACAGTGGAGAAAATGTGAAAAAGCGGTAATGTCGGAGAATTCCTGGAAGAATGGTTTATTACTCAGCAGATTATTCTGATACGTAACAGAATCGGTATAACATCATGCTTTCGATGAGTAATGATTAATAGCAGAGAATATCCATTCAGGCAGGTCACCCTGCCTGAACAGACTGGAGGGGTTACATTTCCAGTGAAGTCGTCAGCCCGTCGATAACCACCTGAGGTGTGCCACGCGAGCAGCGTTCTATACGCCCTTTCACCCCATAGACTTCCGCCAGGCTCTCAGCCGTAATGACTGCTGCAGGTTCACCGCTGGCAACCAGCTTGCCGTTTTTCAGCATCAGCACATGTTCACCATGGCGCAGGGCGATATTGATATCATGCACCACTACTACCGTTATCATATTGCGCTTGCGGGTTTCACGGGCTACCAAATCCATTACGTGGAACTGGTAATTGAGATCTAGCGCACTGAGCGGTTCATCGAGCAACAATAATTCCGGGCGGCGGATCAATGACTGGGCAAGGCCAACCAGCTGTTTTTGCCCGCCAGAGAGTTGGTCCAGGTAGCTCATCGCCAGGTGTGAAATGCCCAGTTGCTCAAGCAGGCTCATTACTTCCTGCTCATGGGATGCATTGGCATGGCCGCCAGACGCACGCTGTGCAACGATTATTGATTCCAGAACATGCAGGTGAACACCCGCCGGTAAACTTTGTGGTAAATAAACCACTTTCTCTGCCCGTTTCGCAAAAGGCAGTGCCACCAGGTCTTCACCGCCCAGCACCAACTGGCCCTGTGCTTTATTCAGCCCGGCCAGCGAACGCATCAGCGTGGATTTACCACAGCCATTGGGGCCAAGTAACACGGTGATTTTACCACGGGGTAACGGCCCAACATTCAGATCACTGATAATCTGGCGTTTCGGGTAACCGGCATGAAACTCGCGAATAACTAAGCCACTCATTATACGCTCCCCCGGTGGCGCAAAATAATACTCAGGAAGAAAGGCACCCCTACCAAAGATGTCACGATACCTACCGGGATGATGACGCCAGGAATGATATTTTTCGAAGCAACAGATGCCATCGACAACACCAGTGCACCAATTAGCACACTACCCGGCAAGTAAAAACGGTGGTCTTCACCAAATGTCAGGCGGGCAATATGGGGAGCGACAAGGCCGATAAAACCAATCGGGCCGACAAACGCCACTGATAACGCAGAAAGAATACTGATACGCAGTAAAGTCGCCAGGCGCAGGCGGCGCACGTCAATACCGAAGCTGACTGCACGGTCTTCACCCAGGCGCAGTGCGGTAAGCTTCCACGAACTCATCATTGAAAGTGGCAAAATAACCGCAAAAGCCAGCGCCAGCACACCCAGTTTGTCCCAGGAAGCTCTTGCCAGGCTGCCCATAGTCCAGAAAACCAGCCCCTGCAACGTATCTTCGCTGGCAACAAACTGCAACATAGAAACCAGCGCATTAAAGGTAAACACCAGTGCAATACCAAACAGCACCACACCTGATGTCGCGACTTGTGTCCAGCGGGTGATGGCATCAAGCAACAAGGCTGCGATTAACGCGAAAACAAAGGCATTGGCCGAGATAAACCACTGGTCAGGCACGCCGGGTATACCAATACCCAGGACGATAGCCAGCGCTGCACCAAATGCCGCTGCAGAAGAGACACCTAGAGTAAACGGGCTGGCAAGCGGGTTATTGAGAATGGTCTGCATCTCTGCCCCGGCCAGGCCCAGCGCCATCCCCACCATTACCGCCATAAGTGCATAAGGCAGGCGGATATCCCAGACAATCACCCGGGTTCCCGGGTTAGCACTGGATGGGTCAATCAACGTATGCCACAGCGTACTCAGTGATAAACCTGAAGGGCCAAGGGTAAAATCCAGTAGCAGCGACGCCAGAATGGCAAGAATAATTACGCCAAGTAACCAGTAACGGTGGTACAGCACCTTCTGGTAGCGACCCATCACGTTGTTGGCAGATGATGATTGCGACGTTGACTGTGACATTGATTCGGAGGTTACACTCATTACATCTAAACCTTTACGGCGTCATGCTCATCATTAAACGCCTGCCAGCTCGCGCCACCAGGCTCTCAGGTTAAACACCCGCACAGGCAACAACTATTCATACTGGCTACACGCCAGCTACAACAATACAGAATGTTGAGACCGATACAGGCACTGTCCAGGGTACGTCCGTAAGTGTTTGTATGCTGCCTTGCTGTAAACAAGGGCTCACAGCGAGACTACCAGGCAAAATAAATACGAGCGCAGGCATATATGCCCGCCAACGATAAGACAAATGATAATTCTTATCAATTCTATAGTTATAAAAACCTCATTTTTTACACGCGCAGACGTTATAAATCAACGCATACACGTAAAAACAACACATATTGTGTAAGTTTTCCCTGACCGGGAACAAAATTGCAGCAGTTGCGCTGCCCACTATGCCAGTATTGAGCAAATTGCGCGCCGTGCCAGCCACACCAAACCACACAAAAAGCCCCGCTATTCACAGCGAGGGTTGAGTCGCGTAAGACCGGTGAACCGCAGAAAGGAAGACAAGGTTATTCCGCCCGGATGGCGGAATAAGGCGAACCGAGGCATGGATGCCGAGTCGAG
>NZ_JJMI01000049.1:0-4912 GCF_000705335.1 Mangrovibacter sp. MFB070 | reverse complement strand
TGGCGGAACGGACGGGACTCGAACCCGCGACCCCCTGCGTGACAGGCAGGTATTCTAACCAACTGAACTACCGCTCCACCGAATTTTTCTGCAACAGCCATTAAAATGGCTTATTACTTTTTCTTTCCACACCCGCGTAACGCGAATGTTTAAATTGAAGCCTGGCAGTTCCCTACTCTCGCATGGGGAGACCCCACACTACCATCGGCGCTACGGCGTTTCACTTCTGAGTTCGGCATGGGGTCAGGTGGGACCACCGCGCTCTTGCCGCCAGGCATATTCTGTTTTATTCACCGCCTCACGGCCATGAACATTATCCGTTAACAAGCTAAAAATTTCGTCTCTCACACCAAAACATCTTTGGCGTTGTAAGGTTAAGCCTCACGGTTCATTAGTACCGGTTAGCTCAACGCATCGCTGCGCTTACACACCCGGCCTATCAACGTCGTCGTCTTCAACGTTCCTTCAGGACCCTTAAAGGGTCAGGGAGAACTCATCTCGGGGCAAGTTTCGTGCTTAGATGCTTTCAGCACTTATCTCTTCCGCATGTAGCTACCGGGCAATGCCATTGGCATGACAACCCGAACACCAGTGATGCGTCCACTCCGGTCCTCTCGTACTAGGAGCAGCCCCCCTCAATTCTCCAGCGCCCACGGCAGATAGGGACCGAACTGTCTCACGACGTTCTAAACCCAGCTCGCGTACCACTTTAAATGGCGAACAGCCATACCCTTGGGACCTACTTCAGCCCCAGGATGTGATGAGCCGACATCGAGGTGCCAAACACCGCCGTCGATATGAACTCTTGGGCGGTATCAGCCTGTTATCCCCGGAGTACCTTTTATCCGTTGAGCGATGGCCCTTCCATTCAGAACCACCGGATCACTATGACCTGCTTTCGCACCTGCTCGCGCCGTCACGCTCGCAGTCAAGCTGGCTTATGCCATTGCACTAACCTCCTGATGTCCGACCAGGATTAGCCAACCTTCGTGCTCCTCCGTTACACTTTAGGAGGAGACCGCCCCAGTCAAACTACCCACCAGACACTGTCCCCACGCCAGATTATGGCGCCAGGTTAGAACATCAAACATTAAAGGGTGGTATTTCAAGGTTGGCTCCATGCAGACTGGCGTCCACACTTCAAAGCCTCCCACCTATCCTACACATCAAGGCTCAATGTTCAGTGTCAAGCTATAGTAAAGGTTCACGGGGTCTTTCCGTCTTGCCGCGGGTACACCGCATCTTCACGGCGAGTTCAATTTCACTGAGTCTCGGGTGGAGACAGCCTGGCCATCATTACGCCATTCGTGCAGGTCGGAACTTACCCGACAAGGAATTTCGCTACCTTAGGACCGTTATAGTTACGGCCGCCGTTTACCGGGGCTTCGATCAGGAGCTTCGCTTGCGCTGACCCCATCAATTAACCTTCCGGCACCGGGCAGGCGTCACACCGTATACGTCCACTTTCGTGTTTGCACAGTGCTGTGTTTTTAATAAACAGTTGCAGCCAGCTGGTATCTTCGACTGACTTCAGCTCCATCCGCGAGGGACTTCACCTACGTGTCAGCGTGCCTTCTCCCGAAGTTACGGCACCATTTTGCCTAGTTCCTTCACCCGAGTTCTCTCAAGCGCCTTGGTATTCTCTACCTGACCACCTGTGTCGGTTTGGGGTACGATTTCGTGTTACCTGGAGCTTAGAGGCTTTTCCTGGAAGCAGGGCATCTGTCACTTCAGCACCGTAGTGCCTCGTCATCACGCCTCAGTGTTAATGAGCAACCGGATTTGCCTGGTCACTCCACCTTCACGCTTAAACCGGGACAACCGTCGCCCGGATGACACAGCCTTCTCCGTCCCCCCTTCGCAGTAACACCAAGTACAGGAATATTAACCTGTTTCCCATCGACTACGCCTTTCGGCCTCGCCTTAGGGGTCGACTCACCCTGCCCCGATTAACGTTGGACAGGAACCCTTGGTCTTCCGGCGTGCGGGTTTTTCACCCGCATTATCGTTACTTATGTCAGCATTCGCACTTCTGATACCTCCAGCATGCCTCACAGCACACCTTCACCGGCTTACAGAACGCTCCCCTACCCAACAACACTTAGTGTCGCTGCCGCAGCTTCGGTGCATGGTTTAGCCCCGTTACATCTTCCGCGCAGGCCGACTCGACCAGTGAGCTATTACGCTTTCTTTAAATGATGGCTGCTTCTAAGCCAACATCCTGGCTGTCTGGGCCTTCCCACATCGTTTCCCACTTAACCATGACTTTGGGACCTTAGCTGGCGGTCTGGGTTGTTTCCCTCTTCACGACGGACGTTAGCACCCGCCGTGTGTCTCCCGTGATAACATTCTTCGGTATTCGTAGTTTGCATCGGGTTGGTAAGCCGGGATGGCCCCCTAGCCGAAACAGTGCTCTACCCCCGAAGATGAGTTCACGAGGCGCTACCTAAATAGCTTTCGGGGAGAACCAGCTATCTCCCGGTTTGATTGGCCTTTCACCCCCAGCCACAGGTCATCCGCTAATTTTTCAACATTAGTCGGTTCGGTCCTCCAGTTAGTGTTACCCAACCTTCAACCTGCCCATGGCTAGATCACCGGGTTTCGGGTCTATACCCTGCAACTGGACGCCCGGTTAAGACTCGGTTTCCCTGCGGCTCCCCTATACGGTTAACCTTGCTACAGAATATAAGTCGCTGACCCATTATACAAAAGGTACGCAGTCACCCCATTAAAGAGGCTCCCACTGCTTGTACGTACACGGTTTCAGGTTCTTTTTCACTCCCCTCGCCGGGGTTCTTTTCGCCTTTCCCTCACGGTACTGGTTCACTATCGGTCAGTCAGGAGTATTTAGCCTTGGAGGATGGTCCCCCCATATTCAGACAGGATACCACGTGTCCCGCCCTACTCATCGAGCTCACAACAGGTGCACTTTCGTGTACGGGGCTTTCACCCTGTATCGCCGGCCATTCCGGACCGTTCCACTAACACACCTGCTGATTCAGACTCTGGGCTCTTCCCCGTTCGCTCGCCGCTACTTGGGGAATCTCGGTTGATTTCTTTTCCTCGGGGTACTTAGATGTTTCAGTTCTCCCGGTTCGCCTCATTAACCTATGGATTCAGTTAATGATAGTGTGACGAGTCACACTGGGTTTCCCCATTCGGACATCGCCGGTTATAACGGTTCATATCACCTTACCGGCGCTTTTCGCAGATTAGCACGTCCTTCATCGCCTCTGACTGCCAGGGCATCCACCGTGTACGCTTAGTCGCTTAACCTCACAACCCGAAGATGTCTTCGTGTTATAAGTTTTGAGAGACTCACGAACAACTTGCGTTGTTCAGTGTTTCAATTTTCAGCTTGTTCCGGATTTTTAAAGAGCAAATATCTCAAACATGATTCACTGCTGAATCAGTTTTGAGATACTGAGGTCGGCGACTTTCACTCACAAACCAGCAAGTGGCGTCCCCTAGGGGATTCGAACCCCTGTTACCGCCGTGAAAGGGCGGTGTCCTGGGCCTCTAGACGAAGGGGACACTGAAGTCTGCTTCGCAAGACGCCTTGCTTCTTTACTTTCATCAGACAATCTGTGTGAGCACTGCAAAAGACCGTATCTTTAAGGTAAGGAGGTGATCCAACCGCAGGTTCCCCTACGGTTACCTTGTTACGACTTCACCCCAGTCATGAATCACAAAGTGGTAAGCGCCCTCCCGAAGGTTAAGCTACCTACTTCTTTTGCAACCCACTCCCATGGTGTGACGGGCGGTGTGTACAAGGCCCGGGAACGTATTCACCGCGGCATTCTGATCCGCGATTACTAGCGATTCCGACTTCATGGAGTCGAGTTGCAGACTCCAATCCGGACTACGACGCACTTTATGAGGTCCGCTTACTCTCGCAAGTTCGCTTCTCTTTGTATGCGCCATTGTAGCACGTGTGTAGCCCTGGTCGTAAGGGCCATGATGACTTGACGTCATCCCCACCTTCCTCCAGTTTATCACTGGCAGTCTCCTTTGAGTTCCCGGCCTAACCGCTGGCAACAAAGGATAAGGGTTGCGCTCGTTGCGGGACTTAACCCAACATTTCACAACACGAGCTGACGACAGCCATGCAGCACCTGTCTCAGAGTTCCCGAAGGCACTCCCGCATCTCTGCAGGATTCTCTGGATGTCAAGACCAGGTAAGGTTCTTCGCGTTGCATCGAATTAAACCACATGCTCCACCGCTTGTGCGGGCCCCCGTCAATTCATTTGAGTTTTAACCTTGCGGCCGTACTCCCCAGGCGGTCGACTTAACGCGTTAGCTCCGGAAGCCACGCCTCAAGGGCACAGCCTCCAAGTCGACATCGTTTACGGCGTGGACTACCAGGGTATCTAATCCTGTTTGCTCCCCACGCTTTCGCACCTGAGCGTCAGTCTTCGTCCAGGAGGCCGCCTTCGCCACCGGTATTCCTCCAGATCTCTACGCATTTCACCGCTACACCTGGAATTCTACCTCCCTCTACGAGACTCTAGCCTGCCAGTTTCGAATGCAGTTCCCAGGTTGAGCCCGGGGATTTCACATCCGACTTGACAGACCGCCTGCGTGCGCTTTACGCCCAGTAATTCCGATTAACGCTTGCACCCTCCGTATTACCGCGGCTGCTGGCACGGAGTTAGCCGGTGCTTCTTCTGTCAGTAACGTCAATTGATGAACGTATTAAGTTCACCACCTTCCTCCTGACTGAAAGTACTTTACAACCCGAAGGCCTTCTTCATACACGCGGCATGGCTGCATCAGGCTTGCGCCCATTGTGCAATATTCCCCACTGCTGCCTCCCGTAGGAGTCTGGACCGTGTCTCAGTTCCAGTGTGGCTGGTCATCCTCTCAGACCAGCTAGGGATCGTCGCCTTGGTGAGCCGTTACCTCACCAAC
>NZ_JJMI01000048.1:977-1077 GCF_000705335.1 Mangrovibacter sp. MFB070 | reverse complement strand
AATATCAGTACTTAAAGCATGACCATTAATAGTTAATGTTTTTTGTACATATGAACTATCAGTTTCTTCTTTTGAATACACATCAAGATTAGTTCTTGCT
>NZ_JJMI01000048.1:0-912 GCF_000705335.1 Mangrovibacter sp. MFB070 | reverse complement strand
TAATACAATATCAGTACTTAAATCATATCCATTCACTTTGCGTGTCATTGGTGTAAACGTAGCATTAATTTCTGATTGTTCGGGGATCTTCGTCCAGGATGTATCACTGTTCTGTACGTAAAGATGTGGTGTGCCAAGTGAATTACCTACAATCTTAAGAGTATCAGTACCATCAACCCATGCAGTACCGTACATATCAACACCAAGGGGATTCTGTTCCTGCAATGCTGGTACTTTGATTAGGCTGTTTCCGCTTGGTGTACTTGATTCATAATGAGGTACTTCTAGGCCATTTGAACCTAGGCCAAAATCACCCCATGAAAGATTAGGCAAGTCTTGTGTAGTACCCCTGCTTACCACATCTTCTGCTGTGAAAGTGTATGAACGGTCAAATACTGCATTCTGATCACTTGAATCTGAATAGGCAGTACAAAAACCTGCGAGAATAATGTAGTGCTGGTCAAGGGATTCATCAGATTCATATAGACTTATTTTAATTTGAAATTTTTCACCATCACTGAACCTATCTAGTAAGTACTGGTGAGAAAGATTATCCGGTACATAGTGAACAACGATAGATACCGAATTAATATTCATACTTCCAGATATAATCTGTGTGTATTCGTCCTGATAGGTTTCAATACTGGTATTATCACTGTTAATTGTTACTGTTGGGAATTCAGCAAGGTTATCAATTTCTACATATCCAACACTGTTTACTGTCGTATTAAACGCATCGTTGTTGTAGAAGATCTTTGTTCTGTTCCCTAAAAATATTCCTGACATATAATCACGTCCTTGTTATGTAATTTATTTGTACTGTTAACATGATTGTATTTATGCCACTGACTGGATCAATATCTTCAGTACTGCTAACAATACTGTTACTCGATACATTCACACCTTCAATCA
>NZ_JJMI01000047.1:0-2982 GCF_000705335.1 Mangrovibacter sp. MFB070 | reverse complement strand
ACTGTGACAATCTGCCCTCAGCATCAGACACGGTGAACCGGTACATCCTCCGCAGCCCATCCGTGACAACACACCCTCAGTTTGCAGCGCCGTAACTGTTACAATCTGCCCTCAGCATCAGACACGGTGAACCGGTACATCCTCTGGTGCTCATCCGTGACAACTTTCCCTCGGTTTACGGTGCCACTACTGTGACAGTCTGCCCTCAGTATCAGACACGGTGTACCGTTACATCCTCTGGTGCTCATCCGTGACAACTTACCCTCGGTTTACGGTGCCACAACTGTGACAATCTGCCCTCAGCACCAGACACGGTGATACCGTTACATCATCCGGTATTCGTCCGTGACAATTTGCCCTCGGGTCACGGTGCCACAACTGTGACAGTCTGCCCTCAGAACCAGGCACTGTGTACCAGTACATCTTCTGGTGCTCATCTGTGACAATCTGCCTTCAGTTTACGGTGCCACAACTGTGACAATCAGCCTTCAGTACCAGACACGGTGATACCGGCACATCATTCACAGGCCTTCCGTGACAACAGACTCTCTGTTTACAGAGTCCTAACTGTGACAACTTGCCCTCAATTCTATACAAAATTGCACCAGCACACCTGCCATAACTATAAGTAACAACTCACCCACTGTTTTCAATACAATAGAGTGGCATCACTATGAACTCAGCTAGGGCAGGGAAATGAGGTGGTATAAATAAGTGCACAGATAATTACGCAAACAGTGACACATAGCCCTTAAACACCTAAACGGTTCAACGTATAGAAAGCAGTCAAGCACTACAGATTAAAGGACTCTTTACAGGCAATCTGTTTAAAAACAACAAGTCATGATGAATGGGGCAGGTTGACATTCTGAGAAAAGACTAATAATTCAATGAATTATTAGTTAATGGTAACAACAAACCCTCAAGCGCAGTCATACACCTGATTCAATAAAAGTAAAAACTATATGAGTCGTTTGGCGGCCTTTCTTTTTCTCAATATAAGAGACACGCATCGGTGTTCTGCTATTAATTTCGTCTACAACAGGTTGAAGAAAACGTCGTCTAAAGTCAGGCATGCGAAGGTAACTCTGAGGAAGCTGGTAACGTTCCATAATCCAGCCAATCTTCAAAGAAACAACACCAGAACCGTCAGGTTTGCGATACTGACAAAGAGATTCATATAGTCTCATCGCGTAAGGACTGGTGATCTCCTTTGTCTCACTCAACCTGAATTGCGTAAAACGGTTCTGTAAGCCAATAAAAAAAGGAATGAGATATGGATTGATGTGGACACTGTAAAGACCGCGAGAGGGACTCTGAGCACGCTTAATGAACCATGGATATGATTCATATCCCTTCTCATCACCAGCGTCCTCTTCTGGACGGTAAAACACGACTTCTTTCCCTGCGAACCCCTTTAACGCCTGTCGAATATCTTTACTAGCTTCAGCAGAGGTTAATCCAAAAGTTTCAGCATATTGCGAAACCTGAATCTCACATATTCCATCATGTTCATTCAGTGAACCATCATGACGACGGATTTGTTCAACAAACAGATACAACATACGTTTCTGATCTCGAGAAAGACTATACGCAGCTTCTGTTAATTCGTTAGACTGAACAATACGGGGACTGTTCTTGCGACGCTTATCTCTGATAATTGCTAAGTCAGACATTTCAGTTCCGTAATGAGATTCGTGACAAGTTTCAAGATTGTCACTCTTGCATATTGGTTGTCAATAACTATGTGTTTTATATGAGCAATAGAGGGCAATTTGTCACAGGGTTAAGGGTTAATTGTCACAGTAAATAGCCGTTTAGGAGGGCAATTTGTCACAGACAGAGGGTAATTTGTCACACCAACTAGTCTGAAAGCCTTGTAATTACTGTTCTCAGAGTACTTCTAAAAAGAAGATCTAAAAATGATCTAAAAAAAGATCTTATAAAAATAGCCAGTGTATATGTGGATAACTTTCTCAGTATGTTTGTTAAACAAGTGCGTAAGCAGAATATGCTCATCTTGGATGACCTGGTGCTTCCTCGGCATGACAGACTGCGCTAGTCATGCCTTGCGGCGAGCACTGCCTTCTTTTTCAACCAGACAATGATCATCTCAGTGAGGCCACAGGAATATCTGACCAGCGGGTCATCCAGGACGGGGATAACTGTTCCCGTTTCATCTGCCAGTCAGGCTGTATCCCTTTGCCTGCAAAACCAATCTGCCCCAACCCCGACTGGTTTATATGGTCAATCACCTGCATCAGCTTTTCACTGCCTGCCCGGGGCTGACTGTCGTCGAACAGGTTGAGCTGGACAACCCCGCCGGGGCTTAAATCATTGAGCATCACACCCGCTGCAGCATAACGGTGTCCCGGGACCCAGATCCGCGCCAGAGAAGCCGTGGCGGCACGGATGATATCCCGGGTATCCCGTGTGGGGACGGATAATGGTTCGCCCGCCTGGTTGCTGTAATACACCTCACCCGGCGTGTACGGAGACGTCCGGATGAACACACCCACGTAGCGGCAGTACTGGCCATCCTGGCGCAGTTTCTCTGCTGCCCGTTCAGCATACTGACAGACGGCCTGATGCAGGGCCTCTTCGTCCGTGATACGGGCACCAAAGGACCGGCTGCTGATAATCTGCTGCCGGGGAGGAGGCGCCTCCTCCATGGAGATACAGGCTTCACCATTCAGTTCCCTGACGGTTCTCTCCAGCACCACACTGAAATGCTTCCTGATAAACGCCGGTGGCGTTCTGGCCAGCTCCAGCGCGGTGGTAATGCCCAGTTGTGTCAGCTTTTTCGCGGTCCGCCTTCCTGTAGTGGTCTAATAAAACCGGACACCAATTAAAGGCGTTGCTATAGTAGCGCCATTGACAGAGGTGCCCATGTATCACGACCGTTCTCGATTTACCCCAGAGTTTAAACTTGAAGCCGTTAGCCTTGTGCTGGATAAGAACTACACCGTCACTCAGGCATGC